>DASZTU010000067.1:0-9066 GCA_035547975.1 Devosiaceae bacterium
TCCGGCCATGCGGCCGCCGTCCGGCACGCCTCGCGCACCACCCAGGCGCCGATCGAGACCATCATTCCGGTCTCTTCGGCGATCGGGATGAACTCCCCGGGTTCGATCATTCCCCGATCCGGGTGATCCCAGCGCAAGAGCGCTTCGAGCGAGGAGATCCGGCCGTCGCCGAGCCCGATCTCCGGCTGGAACACCAGGCGGAACTCATCGGCCCCGAGCGCCCGCTTGAGGCCGAGCTCGAGCGAACGGCGATGCTTGAGCGCCTCGTCCATGCCGCGTTCGAAGAAATGGTAACCGCTTCGGCCGTCATTCTTGGCCCGGTAGAGGGCGAGGTCGGCATTGCGGAGCAGCGTTTCGGCGTCCTCGCCGTCGACGGGCGCCACCGCGATGCCCACGCTCGCGCCCACCACCACGACATGGCCGTCGAGATTGATCGGCTGCTCCATTGCCTTGACGATGCGCTGCGCGATGAGCCCGGCATGGCGCGGGTTTTCGAACGGCCCGGCGAGCACCGCAAACTCGTCCCCGCCGAGCCGCGCGACGATATCCTTGTCGCGCGCCGCCTCGCGCAGACGCTGCGCCGCGACCTTGAGGGCGCGGTCGCCTGCCGCATGCCCCAGACTGTCGTTGACCGCCTTGAAGCGGTCGAGGTCGACGCACAGGACCGCCATCCGCTCGCCGCGGCGAATGCGGTTGTCGAGCATCGCCATCTCCTCCCGGAACAGCACGCGGTTCGGGAGGTTCGTCAGGGCGTCGTGGCGCGCGAGGTGGCGGATCATCTCCTCGCTCTTGTGCTGCTCGGTCACGTCCTCGTGGGTCGAAATCCAGCCGCCGCCGACCATCGGCTGGTGGAGGATGGCGATGACCCGGCCATTGACCATCGTGACGTTCTGCTTGACCGGCTGCCCTGCTTCGATCACCGCCCCCAGCACCTTGCGGCGCGTAGCGCCGTCCGCGATGGAGACCATCCCTGTCTTCTCGCCATGCTCGAGCATTTGCCAGAAGGAGGTGCCTGGCTTCGTCAGCTCGGCCGGTAGCCCGTAGAGCTGGGCGTATTGGCGGTTGCAGACGATCAGCCGGTTCTGTGCATCGAACATGCTGAGCCCGTGCAGCATGTTGTTGATCGCGGCATCGAAGCGGATGTTCTGCACCTCGAGTTCGAGGGTGCGCGCCTGGATCAGCTCCTCGCGCTGGCGCTGCTCGGTAATGTCCTGGTGCGTCGACACCCACCCGCCATCCTGCATGGGCTGGTGGATGACGGAAATGATCCGGCCCTGCTCCTCCTCGATGAAGCGGATGGGGCGGCCCTGCTGGCGGGCGGCCGTGACCCGCTTGTTGACCGTGTCGTCGTTGACGTCCGCCGGCGGGGCGAGGCCTTCCCTGAGGCGGTATTCGAGGATCGCATCGAGCGGCGTACCCGGTTGGACCAGTGCCGGCGGAAGGCTGTACATCGCCGCAAACGTGCTGTTGCAGATCACCATCCGGCGGTCGGCGTCGAACATGGCGAGGCCCTGCGCCATGTTGTTGACGGCGGCCTCGAAACGCATCGCCTCCTGCGCCAGCGCCGCTTCGCGGGCGGCGGCGAGCCGGTTCCGCTCCACCTCCTCGGTCACGTCCTGGTGCGTCACCACCCAGCCGATGCCGGGCATGCGGGTGTTGGTCGAGCGGATGTTGCGCTCGCGCACCTTGTGCTCGAAGACCTTGGCGCCCGGCGAATGCAGGAAACGGGTGCGATAGAGCTCGGCTATCTCGTCAATGCCGAGGTCGCCATGATCGCCCGTCCGGACGCTGACCGCGGCGACGTCGCGCAGCGTCATCCCCGGGTGGATCGCCTCCCGCGGCAGATGGTACATGGCGAGGTAGGTGTCGTTCCAGACGGCGAGGCGAAGGTCCTCGTTCCAGATCGTAAACCCGTAGGGCATGCTGGCGAGCGCCGCCGAAAGCAGCGCGTCGCCGGCGACCATCGCCCCTGCGTCCTCCAGATAGGCGTGCATTCAACCCCCGGGCAGTCGATGGCCGGCAAGGTCGACGCGCGGGGCCTAACGGGCCGTTAATTGTCAGTAGAATACCGATGAAACGCCTTAATCATTGCTTGCGCCGGCCACGCGCCGCGAAGGTCTTGAGCCTCAGGCCATTGAGCCGGATGAAGCCCTCGGCGTCGTGATGGTCATAGGCCACCGCGCTTTCCTCGAAGGTCACGAGGTCCATCGAATAAAGCGTGAAGGGCGAGGTGCGGGCGATGACGCTGGCCGAGCCCTTGTAGAGCTTGACCGTCACCTCGCCGGTCACGAACTCCTGGCTCCTGTCGATGGCGGCCTGCAGCATCTCGCGCTCGGGGGCAAACCAGAAGCCGTTGTAGATGAGCTCGGCGTAGCGCGGCATCAGCTCGTCCTTGAGATGCGCCTGCCCGCGGTCGAGCGTAATCGACTCGATGCCGCGATGCGCCGCGAGGAGGATGGTGCCGCCCGGCGTTTCGTAGACGCCGCGGCTCTTCATGCCCACGAAGCGGTTCTCGACGAGGTCCAGCCGGCCGATGCCGTGCTTGCCCCCGAGCGCGTTGAGCTTGGTCAGGAGCGCCGCTGGGGAGAGGTTTTCGCCGTCGATGGAAACCGCATCGCCGCGCTCGAAGCCGACCCGGATGATCTCGGGCTCATTCGGCGCCTTCTCGGGATCGACGGTGCGCTGGTAGACATAGTCCGGCGCGACCTCGCCGGGATCCTCGAGCACCCGGCCTTCCGACGAGGTGTGCAGCAAATTGGCGTCGACCGAGAACGGCGCCTCCCCGCGCTTGTCCTTGGCGATCGGAATCTGGTGCTTTTCGGCATAGTCGAGGAGCGCGGTGCGGGAGCGCAGGTTCCATTCCCGCCAGGGCGCGATGACCCGGATGGCGGGGTTTAGCGCGTAGGCGGTGAGCTCGAACCGCACCTGGTCGTTGCCCTTGCCGGTTGCGCCGTGCGCGATCGCATCGGCCCCGGTTTCCTCGGCGATTTCGACGAGGTGCTTGGCGATCACCGGCCGGGCGATCGAGGTGCCGAGGAGGTACTGCCCCTCGTAGAGGGCATTGGCGCGGAACATCGGAAACACGAAGTCGCGGACGAATTCCTCGCGCACGTCGACGATGCGGATATCCTTGATGCCGAACATCTCGGCCTTCTTGCGCGCCGGCTCGAGCTCCTCGCCCTGCCCGAGGTCGGCTGTGAACGTGACGACCTCGCAGCGATAGGTCTCCTGCAGCCATTTGAGCATGATGGAGGTGTCGAGCCCGCCCGAATAGGAGAGGACGATCTTCTTGATGTCGTTTGCCATTGATGCGGGCGCCGCGCGGCGTCCCCCTGTGCCGGAGTGTCGGGCACATCTATCCAAGCGGCCCCCGCCATGCAATGTGTCGGCTCGATATTCCCGAGCCGCCATGCCGAGCTTCGCCCCCGATCCAGTCCGCCTTACGGCCGGCATGTTCGCTGCCGCCCTCCTGCGCGCCCGCGCCGGCGCTGCCCCAGGGCCGAGGGGCCGATGAACTACCGCCACGCCTTCCATGCCGGCGGCTTCGTCGACGTGACCAAACACCTGATCCTGACCCGGCTGGTCGAATATCTGAAGCGCAAGCCCGCAGCCTTCCGCGTCATCGACACCCATGCCGGGCTCGGTCGCTACGATCTCGCAAGCGAGGAGGCACGGCGCTCCCCCGAGTGGATGGAAGGCATCCAGCGCCTTCTCGACCAGCCGCTCCCGGCCGCCGCCGCCGCGCTCGCCGCCCCCTATCTCGAGGTGGTTCGGGCCGAAAATCCCGGCGACGAGCTGCGCTGGTATCCCGGCTCGCCCTGGCTGGTGCGAAAACTGCTGCGCCTGCAGGATCGGCTGTTCGCGATGGAGCTCCACCCCGATGACGCGAAGACCCTTGCGGCGCTCTTTGCCGGCGACGTCCAGACCCGGGTCATCGGGCTCGACGGCTGGCTGGCGCTCGGCAGCCAGCTGCCGCCCAAGGAAAAGCGGGGGCTCGTGCTGATCGATCCGCCCTTCGAGGAACCAGGCGAATTCGACCGGCTGGCCGAGGGGCTGGTGCGGGCGCATCGCCGCTGGCCGGGGGGCGTCTATGCGCTCTGGTATCCCGTCAAGGACCCGCGCGAGCGCGATGGCTTCCTAGGCGCCCTGCTTGAAACGGGCATCCCGAAAATCCTCCGGACGGAGCTCGCGGTGCGCTCCCCCGCCCGGCCGCCGCGCCTCTTCGGCACCGGCATGATCATCGTCAACCCGCCATTCACGCTGAAGGAGGAACTCGAAACGCTGCTTCCGCCGCTCGCCGACCGCCTCGCCGATGGGGGCCGGGGCGGCACGACAATCGAATGGCTGCGCGGGGAGGATAGCTAAAGCTGTCGCAGCCTCGACGTTGAGCGCAGCGGTAGCGCGAACAATGCGGGCCCTCGGATCAAACCCAGCTGGCGCTCGAGCACAGGAAGCCAAAGAATGAGCCGTGCCGTCTGAGGAAGCGGGTCCAGCCGGGCCAAGGCCGGCTCGAGAAAGAATCCCACTAACGTCGTCTGGAGCCAGGCCGCGCGTTCCGCGCGGTTTCGTGTGATCTGCTGGTCGCCCGATATCACCGCCCAGCCGCCTTCCCGACCGAGGGCGCTGATCCATTCTATATCGGGCGTTTCCGCTTCGAACCTGTCACGCAGCGCCACGGCTTGCGAGCCTTCGCCCTTTATCAGTTCGTGGATCGCGCGGGCGACCTTGGGGGAAAGATTGTTGTCGAGCAGCAGCTTCACGCCGCCAAAGCCATCTCGAAGGCCAAAGCCGCACGCACCGACCGCTCGTCCACCTCGAAATCCCGGCTGATGTCGCGCGGCGACCGACCTGCGTCCGCCTGGAGCTTGAGGGCCCTTGTCGGTATGCCCGAGTGCAGGAGAACCGGCTTTCCGAATGAGCGCCGTGGGTCGATGACTACCTCACCCTTTCCTTCTTCCGGCGCCCAGTAGGAGGCCGCTTCGTTGTCGAAAACGATGTCCTTGAGGCCGACGGAAATGATAGAATGAAAGGCGTGCTGACCACTCAGCAGGTCGATTAGCGCCGGCTCTCCCGTAGCCGACAGGATTTCGGCATAGAGGCGCCGGCCATCCGACTTCACCCGGACGTTGGAGAACGGATGCGTGTCCCCCAACATGCTGCGGGCCGCCTCGACAACCTTCCTCAGATACGGAAGGGACAGCCGGTTCTGTCGGAATCGGTCGACGACGCGAAGCTCTATGAGGTCGCGGAATGAAAGAAGCAGGTGACCCTCGATCTGGGGAAACTCTGCCGTCCAGAGGGGCGGATCGAAGACGGCCTCGCCCTTGTAGCGGCGCGACCGGCCCTCGAGCCAGCGATGGATCCGCCCAATCGGCACGCGAACCAGTCGCGCCGCGTCCGCTGGCGTGTAGGCTCCCCGTCCGATGATGGTTGGCTGGTTGTCGCGCTCGAGCATGGGGACGAACATAGCCTTCTTTGCGCGATGCGGGAATCCGTCACAGCCGAAAAGCGTAGAGCTGCATCGGCTCGTCTGCCGCGGGCGCAAAGCCGCGGTATAGCCTGTTGGCCGGCTCGTTGTCGAGTTCGGTGCCGAGCCACGCTTCCTCGCAGCCGAGCTCGCGGCCCCATTCGAACATGGCTGCGAGCAGCGCCCGGCCGATGCCCCGCCGCCGGTGGGTCGAGGCCGTCCCGAGCTCGTCGACATAGAGCTCGGTCGGCTTGTCGGGATGATGGTGGACGACCGCCGCGCATTGCCCGACCACGAGATCTCCCTCGCGGGCGAGGAGCATCAGGTGCCCCGGCGCGGCGAAATAGCGGGCCAGCCGGTCGCGATCGACCGCCTCGTCGAAGACCTCGGGCGCGACGCGGGCGAGGATCGCCTCCTCGCCGGGCCTGAGGCGATGGAGCGTGACCGCCACGACTAGCCCCGCAGCGCCGCCAGCAGCGGCGCGATGCGGTCGCCATAGCGCGCCGCCTGCCCGATCGAGCTCTTGTAGAGGGGTTTGCGCACCTGGACCGAGCTCGCCGTCTGCACGGAGCGCCGCGCGGCGAAGAACTCCCGGCACTCCTCGCGCCACTCGAGCCCGCAATGGTCGAGGAGGCGGCGGACCTCCGGTTCGAAATCGTCGATCAGCCGCTCATAGGCCACATCGTAGACGAAGCCCGGGAGCACCCGATGCCAGTGCGCCATCAGGTCCTCGTAGCGGCGGTAATAGTGTCCGATCTCGCCGAGGTCGTAGGCATAGCGCAGATGCTCGGCGGCAAAGAAGTTCTTGAAGATCGAAAGGCAGGTGTCCACCGCATCGCGCCGGCAGTGAATGATTTTCGCATTGGGCAGGATCAGCCTGATGAAGCCGATCATGATGAAATTGCCTGGCAGCTTGTCGGTAATGAAGCGTGCTTTCGGCGACAGCGCCCGCACCTGCCGCACATAGCTCTCGCCCATTTCCCGAAGTGCGCCCGGAGAGACGGCGTCGAGTGCCTCGGCGAGGGGAAAGCCCGCCCCGCCGGCAAATCCCCCCATCAGCTGGTTCACGAGGCGAAACTCGCCGCCGCCGGCAACCTCCGGATGGCTCGCCAGCACCTGCTCGACGAGGCTCGTCCCCGAACGGGGCATGCCGAGCACGAAAATCGGGGTCTCGTCGGGGCACCCTTGGCCGGCAAGGGACGCGAACCGCTCGGGCGTGAACACCGCCTTCATCTTGTCGAACAGGCGATCCGTCTCTTCGCTCGTATAGGTCAGGACCGCCCGCTTCAGCCGGTTGGCCTCGAGGAAATAGCCGAACGCCTCGTCATGGGCGCCGATGTCGTCGAGCGCCTTGCCGAGGCCGAAAGCGGCGTGCATGCGGTCGTCATCGCTCGCGCTGTTGGAGCGCCGTACGCGCTCGAGCGCGGCGATATCCGCATCGCGCGTCTTGTGCGGCACGAGGAAGGCGAGCGCGCGGTGGAGGCTGCCGTTTTCCGGCTCGAGCGCCAGGGCGGCGCGAAAGCTCGCCTCGGCGGCCGCAAGCTGGCCGTGGTGCATGTGCGTCATGCCGAGATCGTAGTGGAGCGCGCCCGAGCGAGGGTTGAGGCCGATGGCGCGCCGGCGGACCGCAACCGCCTCCTCGTAGCGCCCGAGAGTGTCGAGCGCGCTGCCGAGCGTCTGCAGCGCAAAGATCAGGTCGGGCTTGAGCTTGAGGGCCCGGCGCGCGCTCTCGATCGCGGCCTCCGGCTCCATCATGCGCAGCTTGACCGCCGCGAGGCGGGCATGGCCGTCGGCGAGGTCGGGCCGCTGCCGCACCAGGGATTCGAAGACCTCGGCGGCCGGCGCGTCGCGCCACAGCGTCTCGAGCAGCCCGCCGAGCGCCAGCGCCGCCTCGGCAAAGCCGGGATCGAGGGTCAGCGCCGCCCGATAGCCGGCTTCGGCCCCCTGCCGGTTGCCGGCCCGCTCGAGCACGCGCGCGAAATCGGTCAGGATTTCGGGGTCGCGCGGACTCAGCATCGCGGCCTGCCGAAGCCGGGCCGAGGCCTTCTCGAGCCGCCCGGATTCGAGCGCCAGAAGGCCGCTCAGATGCAAGGCTTCCGGGCTCTTTCCGTCGAGCACCAGCACCGCATCGACGAGCTTTTCGGCCTCCTCGAGACGGCCGGCGCGCCAGGCGGCACGTGCTTGCTTGAGCGGATCACCAGAGGCTCTGGTGCCCGGGGTTGGAGGCCGGGCAGGCGGATGGCCGGGCAGGGGGCGGCGCTTCCCCATTCTCACGCGCTGAGCGCCTCGCGCTCCGTCTTTCGCAGCCGTTCGCTTTCGCTCTTGAGCTGCCCGCACGCAGCAAAGATGTCGCGGCCGCGCGGCGTCCTCACCGGCGAGGCGTAGCCGGCGCGGTTGACGATATCGGCGAACTTTTCGATCCGCGACGACGACGAGCAATCGTAATTGGTGCCCGGCCACGGATTAAACGGAATGAGGTTGATCTTGGCAGGAATGCCGGCCAGCAGCCGCACCAGCTCGCGCGCATCGGCGTCGGAATCGTTGATGTCCTTGAGCATCACATATTCGAAGGTGATGCGCCGTGCATTGGAGAGGCCGGGATAGGCGCGGCAGGCCGCGATGAGTTCGCTCAGCGGATATTTCTTGTTGATCGGCACCAGCATGTCGCGCAGCTCGTCGCGCACCGCGTGCAGCGAAATCGCCAGCATCACCCCGATCTCGCGGCCGGTCGGCTCGATATAGGGCACGACGCCCGAGGTGGAGAGCGTGATGCGGCGCTTGGAAAGCGAAATGCCGTCTTCGGCCGAGGCGATGAGCAACGCCTGCTTGACGTTGTCGTAATTGTAGAGCGGCTCGCCCATGCCCATCATCACCACGTTGGTGATTGCCCGGTTGTCGCCTTCCGAACCGCCCGAGCCGCGCGGGGCCGGCACGAGCCCCCCGTCATCAGGGCGCGTCCCGCCGGGAAAATCGCCGAGCCGCTCGCGCGCCATGAGGATCTGCCCGAGAATTTCCCCCGCCGTGAGGTTGCGCACCAGCCGCTGCGTCCCCGTGTGACAGAAGGAACAGGTCAGCGTGCAGCCGACCTGCGAGGAAACGCAGAGCGTCCCGCGGTCTTCCTCCGGGATGTAGACGGTTTCGATCTCGACCGGGGGCAGGCGCGGGTTCTTCGGATCGCGGTAGCGGAAGAGCCATTTGCGCGTGCCGTCGACGGATACCTGCTCGGAGACGATCTCCGGCCGCTGGAGCTCGAATTTCTCCGCCAGCGCCGACCGCACGCCCTTCTGGATATTGGTCATGCCGTCGAAGTCGGTTTTGCCGTGATGATAGATCCAGTTCCAGACCTGACTCGCCCGCATCCGCGCATCGCGCTCGCCCGCAACCCCGGCTTCGACGAAGGCGGAGGCGAGCTCGGGCTTGGTGAGGCCGATCAGCGACGGCTTGCCGGGCGCGGCGGCACGCGGGCTCGGCGACAGCGAAAGGTCGAGGGCAATGGACATCGTCTCCCGCTCCCGCGGGCAAGGTTCGGCAAAACCGGAAGATGAGAGGCCCGCGGCTTTAGCACAAGGGGCCAGCCGAGGGAAAGGGCACCCGCCGGG
>DASZTU010000068.1:0-2328 GCA_035547975.1 Devosiaceae bacterium
CGGCCGAGATAGACGTTCTGGTAGGCGCTCATGGTATCGACCAGCGCCAGGTCCTGGTAAACCGTCTCGATGCCGGCCTCGAGCGCGTCCTGCGCCCGGCGCATCCGGACCTCCTGCCCGTCGATGAGGATTTCGCCGCCGCTCGGCACGAGCACCCCCGAGAGGATCTTGAGCAGGGTCGACTTGCCGGCGCCGTTGTCGCCGACGAGCCCCAGCACCTCGCCGCGGTGGAGGCTGATCGAGGCGTCGGCGAGCGCGACCACCGCGCCGAAATTGCGCTGGATGTGCCGGGCCTCAAGCACCGGCTGCCCGGAAACGGGAGAAGCGGTCATTTTTGCAGTGTTCCGTATATGGAACGTCCGTACCAATATGTGAACGCTAGACCGCTGGGCCGCGGCTTGTCAAGCAAGCCGCCGCCGCTTTCCCGCGCAGGCGTTTTTCACTTCGCTGGCGGTGCCGATCTGGGGCGGAGGCGGCCGGTCTCGGCCGCGCGGGCGAGGCGGAGGCGGCCGGTTTCGGCCGCGCCTTTCTCGCTTGTTATCCACCTTGTGAGCGGCCGCTGGGGCACCCCGCCGCTTTTGCCGGTGGAGACTTTACCACGCTTTCCGTCAGGTGGCGGCCGTCGTGGGAGGGGGGGCGGCCCGGCCACTGCAGGGGCGTTGGCCTACGCCCGAGGGCAGCGGCAACAGCTCGGCCGACGCGCCAGTCAAGAGCCAGGCGCCTCGTGGTCCCCCAGGCCGGCAGGGCAGGGCACCGGCCGATGGGCCGCGACGAACCGTGCCGTCGCAACCCCAATCGCCAGACGTTCCGGAGATGCGACCTGCGCCGGGGCGCGGGCCGCCTATTGCATGATGACGGCGATGTTGGCGGTCCCGTCCTGCCGCAGCTCGGCGTCGTTGCCGTCGCTCGCCTGGACGATGACGAACTGGTTCTGCTGGCCGTAAACTTCCGCCGTCAGCGTGTTCCGGGCCCCGCCCTGGTAGGCGGCGAAGGCATTGCCGTCGCCCGGCCGCGCGACGCTGCCGACGGTGATGGTCATGCGGTCGGCGTCGCCCCATTGCACGAGGAGCCCGGGTTGGAGCGAAAGGCCGAGCTCGTGCTCGCTCAGCATGAGGCTCGCGTCGGGCGCAAGCAGCAGGTTGCCGGTGACCGTGGGCGCAGCGGCGGCAGCCGCGAGCGCGATGCCGGTGAAGCCGCCCGAGGGGCCCGAGGGGTCGTTGTTGCCCCGGCCCGTCACGGAGACGGTCATCGTGTTGCCGGCACTGGTGTTGGAGTCGGCATTGGCCTGGACGCCGAGCACCACGTTGTCGTCACCCGTGATGGTGAGGCTCGCCTTGTTGCGGTAGCCCGACTGGAGCGCCCCCGCGACGACCGAATTGCCGTCGATCGTGAGATCGGCGGTGTTGGCGGTGCCCGTCTGCCCGATCCCGACCTTGTTGTCGCTCGCCTCGTCGATGAGCGACAGCGTAACCGAATTGGCCGTGCCGATCTGGCGTATCCCCGCGTCGTTGGAATCACCGGCGATGCCGCCCATCGAGATGACGTTGGCACTCCCCATCTGATAGGTCCCGAGCGAATTCTTGAGCCCGGAAATGGTGATCGGCCCGAGCACGTTGCGGGTGCCCCGCTGCTCGATGCCGAACTGGTTGTAGTCCCCCGTGACCGTCAGCTTGACAACATTGCCGGCCCCGCCCTCGGTTGCCAGATCCTGCACCACCATCCCCGAGCGGGCCCCCGCGCTGAGCGCGAGGACGTCGAGCGTGCTCGGGCCGTCGAGGGTGCCGGTGATGCCGTTGTCGTTGCCGCGCAGCTCGAGGTCGATCTGGTTGGGGTCGCCCGCCGAACCGGAGCGCTGCGAAATGCTTTCGATCCAGTTTTCGCGTCCGGCCTCGATCAGCGTCGCCTGGTTCTGCGCCCCGCCGTTCTGCTGCACCTGGGTGATCGAGCCGATGGTGTTGCGATCGCCGGTGTTCTGGTCGACGGCGAGCACGTTGGAGGTGGTCGCGTGCGTGTCGGCGCTGGTCTGCGTCAGGGCGCCGAGCGCGTTGCCGTCCGAAATCTGGTTGATGACGGCGCTGTTCGAGAAGCTGCCGTCGTCCGACGCTGTCCCCGTCTGCACCAGCCCGCCATAGGCGAGCCCGACGAGATTGTCGTTGCCGGTCTGGGTGATGGTGAGGGTGTTGTAGACGCCCAGCTGCTGGATGGGGTGGGTGTCGTCGCCGGCGAGATTGCCGCTGCCGCCGGTCTGGCTGATGGCGGCGTTCTGCGTCGAGCCTTCCTGGTCGATGGTGATGGTGAGCGGCCCCGCCCCCAGCGCCGGCACCGCAA
>DASZTU010000069.1:0-3992 GCA_035547975.1 Devosiaceae bacterium
CGAGCTGCTCGCCCTCTTGCGCGTGCCCCGCGCCATGCTGCCCACGGTCAAGGACAATGCGGCCGATTTCGGCCTGACCGACCCCGAAATACTGGGGGCGGCGATACCGATCTGCGGCGCCGCGGGCGACCAGCAGGCGGCGACGATCGGGCAGGCCTGCTTCGAGCCGGGCATGATGAAATCGACCTATGGCACGGGGTGCTTTGCCCTTCTCAATACCGGGCCCGAGCTGGTGCGGTCGCGGCATCGCCTGCTGACCACGATCGCCTACCGCCTCAACGGCGAGACGACCTATGCGCTCGAAGGGGCGATCTTCATCGCCGGGGCCTCGATCCAGTGGCTGCGCGACGGCCTCAGGTTGATGGGGGATTCGGCGGAGAGCGACAAGCTCGCCTCGGCGGCAGATGCGGCGCAGACCGTCTATCTCGTGCCGGCGTTCGTGGGCCTCGGCGCGCCCTGGTGGGATGCCGATGCGCGGGGCGCGATCTATGGCCTTACGCGCAACACGACCAAATCGGAGCTGGTGCGGGCCGCCCTCGAATCGGTCTCCTACCAGACCGCCGATCTCCTCGACGCCATGCGGCGGGACTGGAAGGGGATGGGCGAGGACACCGTGCTCAGGGTGGATGGCGGCATGGTCGCGTCGGACTGGACGATGCAGAACCTCGCCGACATCCTGAACGCGCCGGTCGACCGGCCGACCATCCTCGAAACCACGGCGCTCGGGGCCGCCTGGCTCGCCGGCTCCCGTGCCGGGGTCTGGCCCGACATGGCGGGCTTTGCCGGGCGCTGGAGGCTCGATCGCCAGTTCAGGCCCCGCATGGCGCCGGCACTGCGCAAGCAGAAGCTCAAGGGCTGGCACGACGCCGTGCGGCGGACGCTCTCGACCACCTAGTCGGGGCGGTGGTGCATGCACGCCCGGGGAGCCGCCCGTCAGCTGGTGCCGAAATCGGCCGCCCAGAACACGCCATACCGGCTGCCGGGCTTGCCCGAAACTACCACCATCCCGACCGTCGTCCACATGTCGGAAAGGAGCGTATAGCGGTGGCCGGGTGAGTTGAGCCAGGCCTGCAGCGCTTCCTCGAGGGTCGTCTGGCCGGCCGCGACATTTTCCCCGATCGGGCCGTGATAGCCGGCGAGGTTGGCGCGGTCGCGCAGCCCCTGCCCTGGGCCGAAATCGTGCGACATCTCGTCGTGCGCCACCATGGCCAAGGCCTGATGACGCGCCATGCCCGCCAGCACCTGGCTGAACTTCAGCGGATGGCTGCCGTTCTGCGCCCTGATCTTGTTGATCTCCGCGACGATCTCGGCCGGCGTCACGCTCACCGCAGGGGTGACGGTCGTGGGCGCTTCCGGGCCGCAGGCCGACAGGCCCGCGGCCGCGCCCAGCACGATGAAGCCGCGGCGGGTCAAGGTCAGCATGGCGATTCTCGAGCAAATCCGAACGGGCGCGGAGACTAACCGAACGTGTGGCCAAGGCAAGGCGCGGCGAATTTGCTTGCCGCGCGGCAAAACCGCCCGCTAACTCGTCTCTAAAAGGGGGAGGGAGCGGATGGGCGGGGCGCCGCATTTCATCGTCGTGGGGGGCGGCACAGCGGGCTGGATCGCCGCCTTCATCATCCAGGACTCGGCCCGGCGGCAGAAGCTCGACATCCGGCTGTCGGTCGTCGACTCCTCGAAAATCCCCACGGTGGGGGTCGGCGAGGCCACGACGGCGGCGTTCCGGGTGTTTCTCCAGCATTTCGGCATCGACGAACGGGAGTTCCTGCGCGCCACCCAGGCAACGTTCAAGCTCGGCATCCGGCATGAGGACTGGCGCCGAAAGGGCTTTACCTATTACGGGCCCATCGACGATCCACACCAGGTCGTCAACCCACCTCCTGGCGCCCGATCCGACTACCTCAACGTCTATTCCGTGAGCGCGGGACGGCCGGTGCAGGACATGCACCTTTTCGGCCCGCTGCTCGAGCGCAAGAAGGCGCCCTATGCGGACCGTGGAGACGGTTCGCTCGTTCCCCTCGGGCCGTTTCACTATGCCTTCCACTTCGACCAGGCGCTGGTCGGCAAATTCCTCAAGTCGAAGTCGCAGGGCGTCGAGATCGTCGACGCCGTCGTCTCCGGGGTGGAGCGCGATGCCGCAACCGGCAACATCAGCGCCCTCGTGATGGACGACGGGCAGCGGCTCGAAGGCGACTTCTTCGTCGATGCCACCGGCTTCCGCAAGCGGCTCATCGTGCATGAGCTCAAGGCGCCCTGGATCTCCTACGCGCAGGAACTGCCGGTCAACCGCGCGTTGCCCTTTTGGCTCGAGATCAGGGAGGGGGACGAGATTGCAAACTATACCCGCGCCTGGGCCCAAAGCTCGGGCTGGATGTGGCAGATCCCGACGCAGTTCCGATATGGGTGCGGCTACGTCTACTCGGATGAGTTCTGCTCTCCCGAGGAGGCCAAGCGCGAGGTGGAGGCCGTACTCGGCCGCGAGATCGAGGTGAACGGCGACATCCGCTTTACCATCGGCCGGCTGGAAAAGGCCTGGATCGGCAACTGCCTTGCCGTGGGGCTCTGCCAAAGCTTTCTCGAGCCCCTGGAATCGACCTCCATCCACGGCACGATCGTGCAGATGATGCTGTTCGCGGGCCACTACCTCAAGGCACCGCAGAGTTTTACCGACGCCGAGCGGGACGACTACAACCGGCGGGTCGGCCGGCAGGTCGACGATTTCCGCACCTTCGTCAACACGCACTATCTGACTGAACGGGAGGACACTCCCTTCTGGCGCGAGGTGAGAGCGCATCGCATTCATTCGGAGACGAAGGAACGGCTGGCCTACTGGCGCCAGAAAATGCCCCGCCGCGAGGATTTTCCGGATTACCTCGCCGGACTGCCCCATATCGAGACGCAACTCTATTATCCCGTGCTCGATGGGCTCGGCCTGCTCGATCCGGCGGTGGCCAAGGCCGAGATGGCGGCGCAGCCGACCGTGCGTGCCTTTGCCCGCAAGACCGTCGACAGCCTCACCCGGGAGTACAAGCAGGCGGCGACCAAGGCGCTCGGCCACGCCGAATACCTGCGGCGAATCCGCGACGGGAGCCCGTAAGCCCATGCAGGACTGCGTCTTCTGCGCCATCGTGGAAAGACGGGTCAGCGCACGCATCGTGCTCGAGATGCCGGGCGTCATCTGCTTCCTTCCCCCCGCCGCGCTCGTCGCCGGGCACACGCTGATTGTGAGCCGCACGCACTATCACGACCTGATGGACACGCCGTCCTCGCTCGGGCCGGCCATTTTCGAGGCCGCGCAGCTGCTCGCCGGCCGCTATCACGGCATGCTGCGGACGAGCGGATTCAACCTGCTGCACGCGAGCGGCAGCTCGGCCGGCCAAACGGTGCCCCACCTCCATTTCCATTTCCTGCCGCGCGCCGAGGGTGATGGCGTCAGCCTCTGGCCGCAGCTGCCGGGAAGCTCAGCCGACCTCGACGCGCTGCTGCGCTGGGCCGATGAGCCGGGATGATCCTGATTGTGGCCCGATGCGCCGAAGGCGCGAACCGGCTTGACCGGCCGGAGCATTGACGACACGGTCGGGCCCTCTCCCCGCCCCTTTGCCCCTCTCGGAAATTGGAAAGCCGCTGCCGGATGCCCTCGCCGAACGCCCCCCATGAAGACGCTTCCTCCGCGGTTCGCCGCCTGCTGCGCGAGCAATATACGTTTCAGATTTCGGTCGATGTCGATGACCTCGCGCTCGGCCTGGCCGTCGCCGAAGCAGCGCTTGCGGGTGGGGTGACGCTGGTCGAGATGGGCACCCCACTCCTCAAGTGCCAGGGCGTCTATAATGTCGTTCCGGCCTTCCGCCGCAAATTCCCGGAGGCGCTGCTCCTCGCCGACATGAAGACGATGGATGGCGGCTCGTTCGAGGCGCGCGCCGTGTTCGGCGGCGGCGGCAACATCATCGACTTTCTCGCGCTTGCCGGTGTCGCGAGCGCCAGGGGCATCTGCG
>DASZTU010000070.1:0-3885 GCA_035547975.1 Devosiaceae bacterium
GTGATGTCGTCGTTGAGCTTTTCGAAGATCACCTCGACGCGGCGGCCGACCTTGGCGTCGGTGTATTCCGCCTCCAGCAGGTTGCCGGCCATCAGCGCGCCGGGCGCATCGTCGAGCTCGACGATGATGCTGGCGTAAGGCACCGCCGAGGCGAAGCGCTTGTCGCCGGTGTGGTACATGATCGTGTAGGCGTAGATCGCGCCCTGCCCGCGCACCGGCTCGAACTTGAGGTCGGTCGAGACGCATTGCGTACAGGTCGCAAAGGGCGGGTGCTGAAAATGCCCGCAATTCTGGCAGCGCTGCAATTCCACGGCGCCGCGCTTGGCGGCGTCCCAGAACGGCTTCGTCCATTCGTTGGGGACGGGTATCGGCCGGGTCACCTTGCTCCAGTCGCTCATAACATCCGCCTCTATTCAGGTCGTCATGCCCGGGCTTGTCCCAGCCATCCACGCGCTCGCCTCATGCCCGCCATCACTGCCGTGCGGATGCCCGGAACAAGTCCGGGCATGACGGGTTTTTGGCGGCCGTGTAGCATCGTCCCGTCATTTGAAGGGGGAATGCCGTGGAGAAGCAAGCCGGGATCGCGCCGGGGGCTCTATCGACCGGGCCGGGCGAGATGATGGGCAATGCCGGGCCGGGCATGCTCAAGGGCCTGCGGGTCATCGAGATCGCCGACGAACGCGCCGAGTATTGCGGGCTGCTGCTCGCCGGGCTCGGCGCCGAGGTCATCAAGATCGAGCCGCCCGAGGGCAACGCGACGCGCCGCATCGGCCCCTTCCTCGATGACGAGCCGGGGCTCGAACGCTCGCTGTTCTTCTGGAACTACAACCGCAACAAGAAATCGGTGGCGCTCGACCTGGAGTCTTCTGAGGGCCGCGAGCACCTGCTGCGCCTCCTCGCAGGCGCCGACATCCTGCTCGACGCGAGCTGCGGCGCGCTCAACGAGGTGCTGGGGCTCGACCACGCGGCGCTCAACGCGCGCTTCCCGCAGCTTGTCACGGCGCGGATGACGCCGTTCGGCGATGACGGCCCGTGGAAGGACTTCAAGGGCTCGGACCTGATCCATCTCGCGCTGGGCGGGCCGATGATGAATTGCGGCTA
The DNA here is from genome assembly GCA_035547975.1 of Devosiaceae bacterium. Lineage (GTDB taxonomy): Bacteria > Pseudomonadota > Alphaproteobacteria > Rhizobiales > Devosiaceae > DASZTU01. The sequence continues at coordinate 1,102 of DASZTU010000070.1, forward strand.
CGACCCGGACCCCAATTTCGCATACGACACCCCGCCGATCGCGCCGCAGATCTGGCACGCCTACCACATCGCCGGCGAGCAGATGGCGACCGGGATCATCGGCGCGCTGATCCACCGCGAGCGTTCCGGCGAAGGGCAGGACGTGTCGCTGGCGATCCACGAGGCGGTGTCGAAGAACCCCGAGCAGGACTTGATGTACTGGGTCTGCCGGCGGGTGCCGCTGTGGCGGCTGACCTGCCGCCACGCCTCGGAAGGCCCCAACCACAGCCCCAGCATCTGCCACACCAAGGACGGGCGCTGGTTCATCACCCACGGGATGGGCGCGCGCGACCTCAAGAACCTCGTGCCGCTGCTCGGCAAATACAACGCGCAGGCCGACCTCCAGCCGCCCGCCCCCGAGGTCGACCTCAAGGCGCGGCAGGTGCCGGGGACGGCGGGCGCGGACGAGGCCCGCGCGCACATGCTCGACATCGTGCAGCGTTTTGTCCGCGCCTGGACCTACAAGGACATGCCGTGGCTCGAGGCGCAGAACGCCGGGCTGCTCTGGGCGCCGCTGCGGAAGCCGCACGAGAACGCGCTCGACGAGCACTGGTGGGCGCGCAACACCTTTGCCGAGGTCGAGCACCCCGAGCTCGGCCGTTCGTTCACCTATCCGACCAGCAAATGGCTCAGCAACAAGACGAGCTGGCAGGTCGGCCGCCGCGCGCCGCTCCTGGGCGAGGATACCGCGGCGATCCTCGGGCAAGCGGCGCGCCGCCCGAGCGTGCCGGCAAGCCCGCGCCGGGTCGAGAACCCGCGCCTCTCGGCGCTGCACAACAAGCCGTTCCCGCTGCAGGGGATCAAGATCTTCGACTTCGCCTGGTTTCTCGCCTCGGCCGGCGGCACAAGGTTTCTCGCGGCGATGGGCGCCGAAAGCTTCAAGGTCGAATGGAAGGACAATCCCGACACAAGACTGGCCGGGATGGCGCCGGTCGGCGGCCGCGCCGCGCGCGACGCCGCCACCGGGCCGCTGCCCGGCGTCAGGGACCCCGATATGGGGGGCAATTTCCTCAACAAGAACTCCGGCAAGCGCGGCATCTCGCTCAACATCCGCCACCCCAAGGGCCTCGAAATCGCCAAGGACATGATCCGCCTCTGCGACGTGGTCGCCGAGGGGTTCTCGCCCGGCGTGCTGCAACGCCTGGGGCTCGGCTACGACGTGCTGAAGTCGATCCGGCCCGACATCATCTACATCCAGCAGTCCGGGATGGGCGCGCACGGCACCTACGGCCGGATGCGCACGGTCGGCCCGGTCGCGGCGGCATTCGGCGGGCAGGCCGAGATGTCCGGCCTGCCCGAGCCGGCGATGCCGGTGAGCTGGGGCTATTCCTATCTCGACTGGATGGGCGCCTACGGCTATGCGCTGGCGCTGCTCGGCGCGATCTATCACCGCGAGCGCACCGGCGAGGGCCAGTGGATCGACGCCTCGCAATGCGAGAGCGGCATTTTTCTCACCGGCGCGACGATCCTCGACTGGGCGGCCAACGAACGGATGTTCCACCGCTACGGCAACCGCTCGCCGTACAAGCCGGCGGCGCCGCACGGCGCCTATCGCTGCGCCGGCAAGGACCGGTGGATCGCCATCGCCTGCTTCAACGATGCGGAATGGCAGGCGCTGGCGCGGGTCGCCGAACAGGGCGCATGGCTCGACGACCGCCGCTTCGCGACGCTCGAAACCCGGCTGCAGCACCAGGACGCGCTCGACGCCGCGGTCGAGGCCTGGACGCAAACCCAGGACCGCTATGACTGCATGATGAAATTGCAGAAGGCCGGGGTGCCGGCCGGCGTGTGCCAGAACGCCGAAGACCGGGTCGACGCCGACCCGCAGCTGCGTCATCTGAAATGGCTGACCGAGGTCACCGGCACCAAGATCGGCACCTGGCCGGTCTACGAAATCCCGATGAAGCTCAGCAAGACCCCCGCCTATATCGGCGGCCCGATCAACCGCGGCGCGCCGTGCTATGGCGAAGACAATATGTGGGTGCTGACCGAAATGCTCGGCCGCACCCCGCAAGAAGTCGAACGGTTGGCGGAAGAAGGGGTGATTTAGCGCCGCAAATCGGCGGTGAGGCCTAGCAGCCGGGACGGACAGGCTGTGCCGCCGCCTGCTGCCTCTCGGCCAGGCGCTGCAGAAGCTCCAGCACCGTATCGGCAGGCGAGGCGTGCACGGTGATGGTGAGCGGGTGCTCGTCGGGGCCGGGTTCTTCGAGCGTCGCGAACTGGCTGCCGAGCAGCGAGGGCGGCATGTAGCGGTGGGTCCGCTGCGCCAGCCGCGCTCGCAGCACCGGCTCGGCGGCCTTGAGATAGACCAGCGTCACGCCCTTGCGCTCGCCGATCGTGACGGCGCGATAGGCGCGCTTGAGGTTGGAGCAGGTGATGATTCCCGGCTCGCCGGCGCGCAGCCGGTCATCGATCCAAGCGGCCACCCGCTCCAGCCAGGGCTGGCGGTCGGCGTCGTCGAGCGGCAGGCCGGCGCGCATCTTCTCGACATTCGCCGGCGGGTGCAGATCGTCCCCTTCCTGAAACGGCCAGCCGAGCAGGCGCTGCAACTCCAGGGCGACGGTCGACTTGCCGCTGCCCGACACGCCCATCAGGACCAGCACCGCCGCCTTGATCCCTTTCGCCGCGTCCTGCGCGGCATTACTGGCCGGCATCGCGAACCTCGACCACGTCGCCGTGTTCCAACCCGATGACCCCGGCGCGCATCAGGCGCCCGCGCTAGGCATCGTCCGGGAGGCGGACCTC
>DASZTU010000071.1:0-12688 GCA_035547975.1 Devosiaceae bacterium
ACGCTGTTCGTCGACCCGGGCCTCATCCAGTTCGCGGTGAAGGTCGTGACGGCGACGCGGAACCCTGCAGCGAGCGGCCTCGACGACCTCGGGCGCTTCATCATGTATGGCGCGAGCCCCCGCGCCTCGATCTCGATGATCGAGGCCGGCCGGGCACTCGCCTTCCTCAGGGGGCGCGACTACGTGCTGCCCGAGGACGTGCTCGACGTGGCGGCCGACGTGCTTCGGCACCGAATCGTCCTTTCCTACGAGGCGCTGGCCGAGGGGATCAGCGCCGACGACATCGTCACGCGGATTCTCAAGGCGGTGCCGGCCCCCGAAAAACCGCTGGACGCCCATGCCAAACTCGCCGCATCAGCCTGAGGCGCTGCTCAACCGCCTCGAATGGACCGCTATCCGGCGGCTGGACGGCCTGTTGCAAGGCGATTACCGCACGCTGTTCCGCGGCTTCGGGGTCGATCTCGCGGACCTCCGCGAATACCAGGCGCACGACGATGCGCGGCACATCGACTGGAATGTCACCGCCCGCACCTCTATCCCGCATGTGCGGGTCTATAACGAGGATCGCGACCTCACCGCCTGGTTCCTGCTCGACCTCAGCCCTTCCGTCGACTTCGGCTCGGGGACAATCTCGAAGCGCCAGGTGCTGACCGAGTTCGTCGCGGTGGTCGCACGCCTTCTCACCCGGCGCGGCAACAGCGTCGGCGCCGTCCTCTTCGATGGCGTAACCGATGCCATAGTCGAGGCCCGCACCGGCCGGCGGCACGTGCTCCACCTCACCGAGCGGGTGATGAGCAACCCCCGCCGGCTGAGGGCGCCCAAGACCGACCTCGCGGCGTTCCTGCGCCGGGCCCACTCGGCCATAAGGCGGCGGTCGCTGATCTTCGTCGTCTCCGACTTCATCTCGACGCCGAACTGGGAGCGGGCGCTTTCCCTCCTCGCCCGCCGCCACGAGGTGCTGGTGGTGCGGCTCACGGACCCCCTGGACCGCGCCCTCCCCGACATCGGCCTATTGACCTTCGAGGACGCGGAAAGCGGCGAGCAGCTGTTTCTCGACACCGGCGACCGGCGGTTCCGGCAGCGTTTCCATGCGGCGGCCGAGGCGGCCGAGACGGCGCTGCTGGATGCCTTCGGCAGCGCCGGGGTCGACGTGCTCGAACTCTCGACGGGCGACGACCTCGTCGATGCCCTCATCCGCTTCGCCGAGTTGCGCCGATCGCGCTCCCGGCTCGGCAACAACCCCTTGCCTTCCCACCTGGCGGTGCAGTCATGACGTTCATCTGGATCGAAGCCCTCTGGCTGCTGCTGCTCATACCGCTCCTCGTTGCGTTCTATGTCTGGCTGATGCGGCGCAAGAAGAAGGCGGCGGCCCGCTACGCCAACCTCGCGCTGCTGAAGCAGGCGGTGGGCGCGTCGTCCACCTGGCGGCGCCATGTTCCGCCGGCCCTGCTGCTGGTTGCCATCGCCGTGCTGATCATCGCCGTGGCCCGGCCGGCGGCGGTGCTCAGCCTTCCCTCCAACCGCGCGACGATCATCCTCGCGATGGACGTGTCGGGGTCGATGCGCGCCGCGGATATCCAGCCGAGCCGGCTCGACGCCTCCAAGCAGGCGGCCAAGCAGTTCGTCAAGGAACTGCCGGCCGACATCCAGATCGGCATCGTCGCCTTCGCTTCGACGGCGCTGCTGGTGCAGTCGCCGACGATCGACCGCTCGGCCATCGAGACGGCGATCGATCGCCTGCAGCTGCGGCGGGCGACCGCCATCGGCGACGCCATCATGATGTCGCTCGCCACCATCTTTCCCAACGAACACCTCGATGTGGGCCTTCCCGGCAGCAACAAATATTCGGGCATGATGGGCAACCTCAGCAACGATCCGGGCTATATCAGCCGCTCGCTCGACCAGCGCGGGAGCGCCGATGCGGTCCCGGCACACGAGCCGGTCAAGCCGGGGAGCTACGACAACGCCGCGGTGGTGCTCCTGACCGACGGCGCGGCAACGACCGGGCAGGATCCCATCCAGGCCGGCCAGACGGCCGCCAATTACGGCGTCCGCGTCTATACTGTCGGGTTCGGCACGCCGGATGGCGCCGTCGTCGATTTCGGCGGGTTTTCGATGCGGGCGGCGCCCGACCTCGACACGCTGAAGAAGATCGCGGATGCGACGAACGCGCAGTTCTTCAACGCCCAGTCGGCGGATGCCCTGACGCAGGTCTATAAATCGCTCTCGGCGAAACTGACGAGCGAGCGGAAGCTCACTGAAGTGTCCTTCATCCTCGCCGGCCTCGGGGCGCTGCTCGCCATGGCTGCGGCGGGCCTCTCGCTGCTCTGGTTCGGGCGGATCGCCTGAGCCCGGGCGGCGAGCTCGCGCGGCGAGGGCTGGACGGGGCGCCGCGACTGGTCCATCACGGGGCCCATGTCCCAGACCATCATCGCCATCCCCACCTCCGGCCAGGGGCTTTACGAATTCACCCCGGCCGCGGCGTCCTTCGTCGTCGACAGCGGTGTCACAACCGGCCTCTTCACGGCCTTTGTCCAGCACACCTCGGCCTCGCTGCTGATCCAGGAGAACGCCGACCCGAGCGTCAGGGACGATCTCGAGGCGTTCTTCCGGCGGCTCGTCCCGCCAGCCGACGATCCATCGATGCGCTACATCACGCATCGCCTCGAAGGCCCGGACGACATGCCCGCCCATATCAGGGCCGCGCTGACCGCGACTTCCCTCACCGTGCCGATCGGCGGTGGTCGCCTGCTGCTCGGCCAGTGGCAGGGGCTCTACCTCTTCGAGCACCGTGACCGCCCGCACCGGCGGCGCGTCGTGCTGCACGCGAGCTGAGGGTTTCCCGCCCGTCGGCTCGACGGGGCGAACAGGACCGGGTGCGGCCGACGGGGGGTCTACGCCGTGGGTGCGGGGGGATGGAGCGGCAGGACGATGCGGAACTCGGTGCGTCCGGGGTGGCTATCCACGTCGATGCGCCCGGCGTGCCGCCTGACCACGATGTTGTGAACGACGTGGAGCCCGAGGCCCGTGCCCACGCCCTGCGGCTTGGTGGTGAAGAAGGGGTCGAACATGCGGTGCTGGACCTCGGGTGGAATGCCCGGACCGCTGTCGATGATGCGCACCTCGACCTCCTCGCCCAAGCGACGGGTCGCAATCTCCAGCCGGCCCTTGCCCTCCATGGCCTGGATGGCGTTGTCGACGATGTTGGTCCAGACCTGGTTGAGCTCGCCGCCGTGCGCCTCGACCCGCGGCAGGTCCGGCGAAAACCGGCACACGACCTCCACGTCGCGCAGCTTGTGCTTGAGGATCATCAGCGTGTCCTCGATGCTGCCGGCGATATCCACCTCCTGGACGGGGGCGCGATCGAGATAGGCGTACGACTTGACCGCCCGAACGATGCCGGAGATGGCCTGCGCGCTCGTCTTGATCTCGGCCACCAGCTGGTGCGTGGCGAGGACAGCGCCGAGCCAGGCGAGCACGGTCCCCAGCGTATCGGCGGGCCAGCCGGCGCGGAGCTCGTCGAGCTCGGCCGGCGTCCAGCCGTAGCCCGCGAAGGCCGGCGCCACGTCCCATGCCTCCTCGATCCCCGCCGCTTCGAGCCAGCTGGCGATCGCCTCTTCGCCCGCACGCGCGGCGACGTCGTCGAACCGGGGAAGCGGACCAATACGCGCCTCGAGGGCATCGAGGCGGGCGCGATCGGCCTCGCTCAGCGCCAGCGCGCCGAGCCGCATGGTGGCGTGGCGCATCCTCTCGACGGCTTCGTCGAGATATTGGGCGCTGCGCTGGATGGCGGCGGACGGGTTGTTGAGCTCATGGGCGAGGCCGGCGGCGAGGGTTCCGAGCGAGGCGAGCTTGTCGCTCTGGATGAGCGAGGACTCGGTGCTGCGCAGGCGCGCCGCGACCGTGCGCAGCAAGGCGGTCGCGGCGTGGGGGCGGCGTTCAAGCAGGCGCCGGAAGTCCTCCGGCTCGATCACGAGAAGCTCGCTCGGCGTCAGCGCCCGAACGGAAGCCGTGCGCGGCGCCGCCTCGAGCAGCGACATTTCGCCGATGAAATCACCGGCGTTGCGCGTCGCGAGCGGCACGTCGCGGCCGCCGTCGCGCTTGGTTACCTCTAGATCGCCGGAGAGGATGATGAACAGGGCATCGCCCCTCTCCCCCTCCTTTACCACCAGTTCCCCGGGCGCCGCCTTGAGCCGCTTGGCGGAGTTCCACAATTCGGTTGCCTCGGCGCCGGAGAGGTCGGCGAACAGGGGGACGCTGCGGATCAGGTCTTCCTCGCAGCCGATGGTTCGAGCGGCCTCCGCCATGTTGCCTCCTCACCGCGCCGGGAGCGCCGTCAGCGCCAGCGAGCCGAGATATTTGTGCACAAAGGTCACGGCCATCGCGCCCTCGCCCACGGCAGAGGCGACGCGCTTGACCGAGGCGTGCCGCACGTCACCGGCGGCGAAGATGCCGGGCACGCTGGTTTCGAGCCAGTAGGGATCGCGCCCCAGGGTCCAGCCGTGCAGACGGCCGTGCTCGTCGCGGGGGAGATCGGGTCCGGCCAGCACATAGCCCTGCGCGTCGAGCTGCAGGATGCCCGACAACCACTGGGTGCGCGGGGCGGCGCCGATGAACACGAAGACCGCCCGCGCCGGAACGCGGCTCACGTCCCCCGATTCGGCATCCACGATCGAAACGGCCTCGAGGCTTTCGGCGCCGTGCAGCTCCTGGATCGCGGCGCCGGTCCGCAGCGACAGGTTCGGCGTCGTCTCGATCCGCTCGATGAGGTAGCGCGACATGCTCTCCGCGAGGCCCTTGCCGCGCACCAGGATGGTCACGGAGCGGGCGAAGTTTGCGAGATAGAGCGCGGCCTGGCCGGCGGAGTTGCCGCCCCCGACGACGAACACATCCTGATCCTTGATGGCGAGCGCCTCGGTGATCGCGGCGCCATAGAAGAGGCCCGCGCCGGTGAGGCGATCGGCGCCGGGCACGTCCAGCAGCCGGTAGGAAACGCCGGTTGCGATGATCAGCGCCTGCGCCGCAATGATCGTGCCGTCGGCGAGCGTCAGGATTTGGTAGCCGTCGCGTGTCTCGAGCTTCGTCGCTTCGGTGGGACTGAGGATTTCGGCGCCGAACCGGCTCGCCTGCGCAACCGCGCGGCGGGCGAGGTCGGCGCCCGAGAGCCCGACCGGAAAGCCGAGGTAGTTCTCGATGCGCGAGCTCGTGCCGGCCTGGCCGCCGGGCGCCTCGCGCTCGACGAGCAGCGTCCTGAGTCCTTCGGACGCGCCGTAGACCGCGGCGGCGAGCCCGGAAGGACCGGTGCCGACGACGATCAGATCATAGGTATCGCCCACGGGTGCCGTGTGGAGGCCGACCTTCTGGCCGAGCTCGGCGAGCGTCGGTTGCGACAGGGCCGAGCCGTCCCTCAGGATCACGACCGGCAGGGGCGCCTCCTCGGCCCCGGCAAGGGCGCGGAGCTTCGCCGCTTCGGGGTCCGTCTCGATATCGAGCCAGCGATAGGGAATGAGGTTCCGCGCCAGGAAATCGCGCACCCGGTGGCCCTCGACGCTCCAGCGATGACCGATGACGCGAATGCCTTCGAAGACCGGCATGTAGCCGGCGCGCCAGTCGTCGAGCAGATCATCCAGCACCGGATAGAGCTGCTCTTCCGGCGGGTCCCAGGGCTTCATCAGGTATTGGTCGAGATGCACCTCGTTGATCGCGCGGATCGCGGCGTCGGTATCGGCATAGGCGGTGAGGAGCACCCGCTTGGCATCCGGGAACAGGGACAGGGCTTCGTGCAGCATCTCGACGCCGGTCATGCCCGGCATGCGCTGGTCCACCACGAGAAGGGCGACGGCGCCGCCCCGCAGCTTGCGCTCCCGCAGCTGGTCGAGGGCCTCGGCGCCGGAGGCCGCCCTGAGCACGGTGTAGTCGCCACCGTAGCGGCGCCTCAGGTCGCGGGTCACGGCGGCGAGCACGGAGGGCTCGTCGTCGACGGCCATGATTACGGGCTTTTCCATGGCTCACGCATTGGCTGGCGAAAGGGAGGTGGGCGGTTTGGCCAGGGTGATGACGTCGGCGGCGGAGAGCGCCTCGGCCTGCTGGCGGACCGCCTCCGCTTCTGCGGAGCGACCCGCAGCCTCGAGTATCCGGGCCCGCAGCTGGAGGCCGTTGGCGAGATAGGGCCGCATGCCGGCGCCCTCGTAGTACTTGTTGGCGGCCTCGAGCGCCTCCTCGGCTTCGGCGTGACGGCCGAGCTGGAGGTAGAGATCGGCGAGCTGCTGCGAAAGCACGGCGGTCGCATATTCGTCGTTCAGCGAGCGGGCGTTGTCGCGCGCGACGCGCAGTCGTTCCAGGGCCGCCGTGCTGCCGCCGACCTTCGAGAATTCGGCGAACGCCTGCCCACCCTTGATGACGTTGATGAACCCTTCGAAGCCGGCGGTTCCGGCAAATTCGAGCGACTGGGCGAACTCGGACAGGGCGGCGTCGTACTGCCCCCGGTCGAGCTGGACCCGGCCGACGCCGAAATGCCCGGCGCAGGCGCACTCGAAACCATGCGCGTCCGTCGCGAGGCGCGCCCCTTCCTGCGCGTGGTAGAGCCCGAGGTCCAGTTGCCCCATGTCGTGGTAGGCCATGCCCACCGCGATGTGGATGTCCGCCCGCTTGACGGGCGAGACGGTGCGCTTTTCCACCTCGAGCGCCTCCTCGATCTGCTCGCGGGCGGCGGCGAAATCGCCGGTCCGGGCAAGAGCCACCGCGCGGTAGCTCATGGCGTGTCCTTCGATGTCGATGGCGTCGTACTTCTTGGAGAGCGCGATGATTTCGTCGAGCTGTGGGATGGCTTCGGCCGGATCCCGATCGACCAGGGACCAGGTGCCGAAAAACAGCGGCAGGAGCAGCAGCTGTTCGTTGCCGAGGCTCTTGGCCAGTTCGGTGCTTTCGAGCAGGTAGGGGACGCTGCGGGAGGGGAAGCCGGTCGACATCTCGTAATTGGCGAGCCAGGAGAGGGCAGTCGCGAGCTTGGCCTTGTCGTCGATCTCCCGGGCGATCGAAACCGCCCGCTCGAGCGCCGCCTGCACCCCGTCATATTCGGCGAGGCGGAGCTTGACCCAGGCCCAGTCGGTCAGGGCATCGATCATCGCGCGGGGCTCGGCGTCCGGCATGCGTTCGAGAACCGCCACGATCCGCTGGCGCTGCTCCATCTCCTCACGCAGAGCGTAGAGCCGCCGCGCACTGGCGGCGGCCGCCCGCGCATAGGAAAGCGCGCGCGACAGATCCTCGGCCTCGCTGAAGTGATGCGCCAGCACGGCCGCGTACTCTTCCCGCCGGTCGGCGAAGAGGTTTTCGAGCACGTTGCCGACGAGCGCGTGCATTTCGCGGCGGCGCGATTTGAGCAGCAGGCTATAGGCCGCCTCGCAGGTCAGCGCGTGCTTGAAGATGAACTCGCGCTCCGGCTCCCGCGCCTTCTCGCGCACGAGTTGCTCGTAGGAGAGCGTCGCGAGGTGCGGCTCGACGTGTTCGATGTGGTCGGGCGCGACGCGGCAGACCGATTCGAGCACGCGGTGCTGGAACACCCGCCCGATCACCGCGGCGGTTTGCGCCACGCGCTTGGTCGTTTCGGGCAGGCGGTCGATGCGGGCGCCCAGGACGCCCGCCAGCGTTTCGGGGATGCTCGCTTCCTCGATCGTGCCGGCGACGCGCCAGCGGCCGTCCTGCTGCGTCACATGGCCGGAATCGATCAGCGAGCGGAGCACCTCTTCGAGGTAGAATGGATTGCCTTCCGAGCGCGCGAGAATGCGATCGCGGACGCTTTCCGGCATGTCCTCGACCATGAGGAGGTTGCCGAGGAGCTGCTGCGTCGCCCCGGCATCGAGCGGCTCGAGGTCGATGCGGCGGAAGCTCGAGCCGAGGCTCGCCGAGAGGCGGTCGATGAGCCCCCAGGCCGCGGCGCGGCGATCCGGGCGAAGGGCGCAGATGAGGAGCAACGGCTCGAAGGCGGTGAGGGTCGCGACCTGGGCGATCAATTCGATGCTGGCGCTGTCCGACCAGTGCAGGTCGTCGAGCACCAGCACGCGCGGCGCGGCTCCGCCCCCGGCGCTCATCGCCGACTTGAGCGCATTGATGACTGCGGCGGCAACGCCGTCGACCACGGCATCACCCGGGAGCGACGCCAGCGCGGCGCGACTCGCCGCGTCGTCGACGGCGAGCATCGTCTCGTAGAACGGCAGGTCCTTGTCCTTGAGGTTCAGCCGCTTGATCCAGGCGGCGAGCTTGTCGCGAACCTCGGCCGCGCCATCCATCTCGGTCGCCCCGATGATCTGGCGGCCGAGCGCCCTCCAGGGATAGTAGGGGATCGACTGGCCGTAGGAGATGGCACGGGTCTCGAGCCAGGCGGCGCGTGCATCCGCCGCGTCATCGTAGAGCTTGCGCAGCTCGGCAATGAGGCGGGACTTGCCGAGACCCGCTTCCCCGACCACGGCAACCACCGCGCCACGGCCCTTGCCGAGGTCGGCAAGAGCCGTCCGCAGCACCTCGAACTCCCGGTCGCGCCCGACGAGGGCGGAGCTCAGCCCCTGGAGCCCGCGGGACTGGCCGGGCACCGCCCTGATGCCGGTCACCTCGTAGGCTTCGATCGGAGCCCCCTTCCCCTTCATCTCGAGGGGGCCGAGCGGCCGCACGTCGAAGACCGCGTGAACGAGCCGGTAGGTGTCGGCGCTGATCAAGACGCTTCCCGGGGTGGCCGCCGACTGGAGCCTTGCCGCAACGTTTGCGGCATCGCCCATCGCCGTGTACTCGGTCTTTACCGCGTCGCCGACGAAAGCGAGAACGGCGGTGCCGGTGTTGATGCCGACGCGCAGCTCAAAATCGACGCCGTAGCGTTGCCGGATCGCCCCTGCGTGATCGACCGCCATGGCCTGGATTTCGAGACCCGCCCGGACGGCGCGCTCGGCGTCGTCCTCATGGGCAATCGGGGCGCCGAAGAGGGCGAGTATGGCGTCGCCCATGAGCCGCGAGACGGTGCCGCCATAGCGCGAGACCGCGGCGTTCATGAAACCGAAGGCGCCGTTCATCACCAGCGCCCAGTCCTCCGGATCGAGCCGCTCGGCGATGGCCGTCGATCGCGCGACGTCGGCGAAGAGGACGGTGGCAAAGCGGCGTTCGCCCTCGATCGGGCGCGTCGCGTCCAGCGGATTGCCGCAATTGCTGCAGAACCGCGCCGTGTCCGAGTTTCCGAAACCGCAATTGGGGCAGGTCGCCATGTGGCGCCCTCTCCGAGGGCTATGGATCTACCGGCCAGTCGGCCTCTGTTGGTGCATTCCCGTCCTGACTCAAAATACCGAACCGGTACTCCAAATCTTTGTTCTGCCTCGTTTTCGAGCCGCGCAAGTGATACTCGCCGGGGCCGAAAACGTTTGCCCGGCAAGTCTAGCCCAGCCGGAAGTGCCGGGCAAGGACAGCTGGTTTACCGGCAAATTCGCCGAAAAATTGGAACCCGATCGAAGATGAACCGGCAGCTTTTTCGCGGGCACGACTGGCTTGACGCCACCCGGCCGATGCGTCCCGAGCGACTGCCGCTCAGCGCCGCTCGACCGGCACGAGCATGTCCGCCAGCCGGGCGACGTGCGGGCGGAGTTCCGCCCATGTTGCGATCTCGGCGTCGAGCACGGCCAGGGCGGCGGTGGGAAAGCCCCCGCCCAGCGCTGGGGCGGGCCGGGCCAGCAGCGCATTAGCGCAGTCCTCGATCGCCGGGTTGTGGCCCACGACCAGCAGCGGGGAGGCTCGACCGCCCAGCCCGGCAATTGCCGAGAGGTAGCCGGGCCCATCGGTGCCATAGAAGGCGCCCTCGAGCCGGATGACCGCATCCTCCGGCATCAGGGGCAGCAATGCGGGCATGATGCCGAGCAGCGTCTCGCGGGTGCGCAGCGCCGGCGAGCAGAGGACGAGTTGCGGCATGAGCCCGCTCCCGCCCATCCGCTCGCCGATTTCCGCCGCCGCCTCCCGCCCCCGCGGCGCCAGGGGGCGGTCGCGATCGGCGCCGGGCCGATCGTGAGAGGCCTTGGCGTGCCGCAGCAGCAGGAGGCGGAGGGTCATGTCTTTCCGGGGGGACCCGCTCGACGGGCCGGGCTATGATGCGCTCGCCCGCGAGAACGGCACGGTCGCCCGCATAATCTGACCGGAATTGTTGAATTCCACCTCGTAATCGACAGTAATGCTTCCCTGGCCAAGGGAGATTCGGGCACCTATACGAACATTCTGGCCCCGGTTGTCCTTTTGCTGCCGCTGCAGATCGAAGGTGATCCGATCGTCATGCTTCATGCCCACCGCATAGCCGGTAAAGCCCGCGTTCGAGCTCATGGCGGCTTCGTAGCGCCCCGTCGAATCGTTGTAGGCAATGGTGCCGGCCACCGAGAGGTTCATGTTCACCAGCGAGCACCGGCCCGAGTAATTGATCTTGAGCTGGCCGCCCTTGGCCATGGTCATGCGGCACCGGAAGGGCTGCGGCTTTTCCCCGCCGACCAGCACGCCGCCACCGTCCCACTTGCCGAGATAGGACGCGAGGAGGTCCATTTCGGCCTGGGCCGCGAGAACCGGCGTTCCCGCCAGCAGGGCGAATACGAACAAGGCGAAGACCCAAACGAAATGCGGACGTCTTGTCGTCATCTTTTTTGCTCCGTTTGCCGCCGCCGCCACCGGCGCGGCCGAGGACTTAAAGCGTCGCCCGGGCAGTCACCGGCGCACAAGTGCTCCCCGACCACGGAAGTGGCCGATCCGGCTTACCCAAAGGCAACAATGCTCTACCATAACCCGCCACGGCGGCTGCCCCAAGAGGCAGTGCGTATGCCGAGGGGCGCCATCCACGGACCAGACGAGGGGCGCGGGCGCAGCGCGCGGACTCTACTTAGGCCAACGGGTGCGTTTTGGGCGGGTGCCACATGACCCGCGCCATGTGGTCCGCCGTCCGAACCGGCCTCCTCGACATGCGGTTCAACTTCCGCCGCTTCACCCTCATCATCGCCTGCCTCGCGATCGGCACGGCGCTGATCGCCGGGGTGAATTCGGTCGGCACCAGCATCCGCGACGTGGTCGAGCGGGACGCCGCAACGCTGATGGGCGGCGACGTCGAGGTGTCGCGGGCCGAACGGCCGGCGTCCGACGCCGACCTCGCCGCGCTAAAACCGTTCGGGCGGGTGGCCGACGTGGTCGACACCAATGTGAGCGCGTCGGCCGACACCCGGACCGCCTTCGTCGACCTCGTCGCGATCGGCCCCGACTACCCGCTGCTCGGCCGGATCGACAGCCCGGAACTGCCGGGCGACCAGAAGCCCTATGCCTTCCTCTCGGCCCGCAACGGCGTGCTCGGCGCCCTGGTCGACCCGCTGATGCTCGACGAACTCCACCTCAAGGTGGGGGACACCATCGAGATCGGCGGTACCCCGTTCGAGGTGCGGGGCGTGCTGCACGGGCTGCCCGACCAGACGGTCCGGGGGTTCCGGCTCGGCCGCCCGGCGGTGATCACCACGGAGGGCCTCGGCAAGCTCGCGGACCGGACCTCGCCCCTCCCCGGCCTCGGCACCTGGTTCCGCTACAAGGTGCTGCTCGACAAGGACGATCCCGAGGCGGGCCGGGCCGCGATCGAGAAGGCGCTGAACGACCCCACCTGGACGCTGCGAACGGCGCGCGAAGGTCTCGGGCCGATGGTCCACTACTACGACCTCTTCATGAGCTTCCTCGTGATCGTCGGGCTCTCATCGCTGCTCGTTGCCGGCGTCAGCATCTGGACGAGCACGACGGCCTATATCGCCGCCCAATCCGCGGTGGTCGCGGTGCTGCGCAGCCTCGGGGCCGCCCGCAGCCGGGTGTTCCTGCACTTTTTCTCGCAAATCGCCGCCATTGCCGTCATCGGCGTCGCGATCGGGCTCGTCGTGGGCGGCGGCGTGGCCCTCGGCATGCTGCCGATCATTGCCGACGCCATCGGCATCCCCCTCGTCGCGACACTCCACTGGCAGCCGCTCCTTGTCGCGGCGCTGGTGGGCCTTCTGACGGCGTTCGCCTTCGCCTATCCGCCGCTGCAGCGGGCGCAGAACATCAAGCCGGCGCTGCTCTTCCGCACGCAAGGGCTCAGCGGCACCTCGATGGACTGGCGCGGCTTCTTCGGCTCGCTGCAGTGCGTGCCGCTGCTGCTGGCGATTGCGGCCCTCGGGTGGCTCGCGGTGCTCATGGCGGGCGACGCGCGGCTGGTTGCGGCGTTCGCGCTGGTGACCGTCCTCGCGGTCGTGGTCTTCCGGCTCGCCCTTGCCGGGGTGGGGCGGCTCGCCGACTGGGTGTCCGACCGGCCCAACCGGCTCGTCCGCTACGTCCTCCACAACGTTTCCGGCCCGGGCTCGACGGCGCCCTCGGTGGTGGTCTCGGTCGGCCTCGTCGTTGCGATGCTGATCACGGTGCAAGCGCTCGAAACGAACCTGCGCAACGAGTACCTGGGCGCTTCCGTCTTCGATGCGCCGAGCTTCGTTGCCCCCGACCTCTTCGATGACGAGGTCGCGGCCATATCCGGCATGCAGCGCTCAGGCGGCGACATTGCGAGCTTCACCACGGCGCCGATGCTACGCGGCGCGTTGAGCGCGGTGAACGGCACGCCCACCGACAAGCTCGTGCCGCGGGGTCCCGAGGCCGCGTTCCTCCTTTCCGGCGAGATCCCCATGAC
>DASZTU010000072.1:0-8600 GCA_035547975.1 Devosiaceae bacterium
GGCCGCGCGGATCAGCGTTGCGATGCCCTTTTCCGGCGCGAGACGGCCGGCGAAGAGAAAATAATCGCCCTCCTCGATGCCGGGCGGCGCCTCGGGCACGCTCACGAAATTCGGGATGTAGACGAGGCTCTCGGCCGGAAAGCCCCATTCGACGAGCTTGTCGCGATAAAAGCGCGAGGGCACGACGAAGCGGTCGACGTTGTCGCGGTAGAGGCCGAGGCCCCGGTGCACCATGGTCTCGAGGAGCACGAGGCCGCTCAGCGCGACGGAGCCCTTGATGCAGCGGTTGAGCAGCACGTTCTCGATGTGACCGCCCTTGCAGCGCTCGCACACCTTGCCGTCCCGCAGCATCTTGTAGGCCGGGCAGGCGAGCTTGAGGTCGTGCACCGTCATCACCGTCGGCACCCCCGCCCGCCGCAGGGTCGGGAAAATCGCCGGCGACAGGTGGTGATAGACGTTGTGGGCGTGCGCGACGGTCGGGCGGCGCCGCTCGATCAACGCGGCAAGCTTTTTCTGCGCCTCGCGCGAATAGATGATGGAGGCCGCCTGGCGCACCTTGGTCAGCGGGCCATAGCTGTGGCCGTACTCGATCTCATCGACGAAGTAGTCGGCCCATTCCGTCGCGAAATTCTTCGGGTGCCGCATGGCGAACGGCACGACATCCCAGCCGATCCCGGCAAAGAGCTGCATCTCGTCGAGGAACACGGACTCGGCGCCGCCCCGGCGGTAATAATAGTTGTTGATGGCGAGGAGGCGCGGGGCCGGTGCAAGGGCGTTCACGCGGGCCTCCGGGGAACGCCGAGGCGGTCGAGGGCCGCGGCAACGGGCAGCACTGCGGCGCCGCGCGCCAGGGCATGCGCGACGAGCGCGTCGAAGATCTCGGGCGTCGTGCCGTAGTCGGTGTGGGGCTCGGCGATATCGTGCACGAAGAAGATCAGCCAGGCGGGGGACTCGACGGCGTCGTCGATCCACCGGGTGAGGCCGCGCGCGTGCGCGTCGGGGCTGCGGATTTCGACCGCCCGCAGCAGCATCGGATCGACCGGCCCGCGGTTGATGCCTTCCCCGCCGCCGCGGGCACTGCGGAAGCGACGGCGCAGTTCAGCCGTCGCGAAAGGCGACATGGCGTTGAACGGGAAGGCAAAGCTCTCGGGCGGGAGGCCGCCGATGGTGCCGGTCAGGAAGGCGCGGTTGCGGTCGAGGTCGGCGCGCAGGACGGCAGGGGGAGTCTTGCGCACATTCCCGTGCGAAAAGGTGTGGCAGCCGATCTCGTGCCCGCGCGCCGCGAGGGCTGCAATGCCCGAGGGGGAGATCAGCGTGCGCCCGGGCTCGACCCGGTCGGCGAGGCCGCCCGCGATATAGAAGGTGCCGCGCACGCCATGCGCCTCGAGAATGCGCGCGCCGTTCGAGAGCGCGGTATCGGGCACATCGTCGAAGGTGAAGCTGACGATCGCCCGCTCGGGCGCGATCTCGACCGGGGGTCCGGGGAACCGGCGCATCAGCCGGTTGGTCACGCGGTTGAGGCGATCGTCGATGACTGCGGCGAGATCAGGCATAGGCGGGCTCCGCACCGGGGGCGGGCTCGGAGACGAGCCGCGCGCGCGCCTGCAGGCGCAGGCCGATCACCGCCATCAGCATCGAGAACCAGACCACGTCGCCATTGGCAAAGAAGGTGCTTTCGACGCAGGAGGAGAAGATCGAATAGAGCCAGATGCGGGTGAAGAGGCGGCTCAGCGCCGGATCGTTGCCGGCTGCCTCGGCCCGGGCGATGTCCTTGAGAGGCAAGACGAGCAGCCAGATCACGGTGAGCAGCAGGCCGGGCGCGCCCGCCGTCAGCAGCGTATCGAGATAGGCGTTGTGGCCGTTGAAGGCTTCGACGGCCCATGTCTCGACCTGGCCGCCGCCATAGACCAGGGAGTCGGTCTGCCAGAACGACTGGAAGCCGTAGCCGGTGATCGGCTTGTGGGCGATTGCCCCGAAGGCGAAGCGCCAGATGTCGGCGCGGTTGGTGAAGGTCGCGTCGATGCCGAGCGAGGCCACGAAGTTCGCCAGCGGCCTGAAGACGGCGGAACCCACCGCCAGGAGGTTGAAGGCGGCCACGCCGCCCCAGGCGAGCGGCGCCCGGAGCCACTTCCAGCGTTCGAACCCCCAGGTTGCGACGAGGATCGCCGGCAGCACCGCCGAGGAGGTCTTGCCGCCCGTGTGGACGAGAAAGAACACGGCCGCCGCGACGATGACCAGTCCGGCGAGGCGCGACCAGGTGCGCATGGCATAGAGCCCGACGAACACCGCGATCACCATCGCGGCCGCGGCCGAGTTCTTCTGCATGAAGGTGCCGCGCCAGAGGCCGGCGTTCATCGGCTCGCGCAGCTCGGTCGCCTGATGGATGGAGAGCGTGGGCAGGAAGACGACGCCGTAGTAGCAGAGCGCCAGCGTTGCCAGCACGCCGAGCCCGAAGAGCTTGCCGAACTGGCGGTCGGAACGCGGCAGGAGGAGCAGCGCCCCGGCATTGACGACGATCATCGCGGCGAGGACGAGCTTCTTGAGCGCCAGCTCGGGATAGGCGGAAAGCACCGAGGAGAGAGCGTACCAGGCGAAGATCGCGACCAGCAGCGCCCGCGGCTGAAAGAGGCTCTGGCGCAGCGAGCTGTTCCAGACGGCGGCGAGCAGGGCCACGAAGATGCCGATCGCCGCGACCTGGTTGAGGAAGCTCGAATTGTCGGCGTTGGGATCGATGGAGCTCGGCAGCGACAGGTCGACGAAGGGCCGCGTCGATATCCAGTAGAACGCGACCGTTGCGACGAACAGCAGCGCGGTCCAGAAGCTGCGGCCGTCCCGCGGGCTATCAGGCATGAGACTTGTTCCGGCGCAGCGGTCCCTGCCGGCGCAGCAACCCGACCCCGACACCGATCCCGGCGCCGGCCGCGGCGCCCGCGAGAAGGCCGGCGGCGACGAGAAGAACCGTGCGGGGCGGGTAGCTGCGGCTGTCGGGGAGGAGCGGCGGCGAAATCACGCGGATGTTGGTGGTATCGATCTGCTGGCGCTGCGAAACGGCGCGGGCCCGCGAGAGGAAGGTCTCGTAGAGGGTCGCGGCAGTGGTTGCGTCGCGCTGCAGCTGGTCGAGCTCGACCTGCGCCGCATTGTCCTTGAACACCGTGGCGCTCGCCGCTGCCGCCTGCTTCTGCAAAGCAGCGAGGGCCGCCTGCGCCTGGTCCACCTGCTGCTTGGCCGCCTGCACGATGCGCGCCGTCTCGCGGTCGATCTGCTGCTGGGCGGCGACGAGCTGCGACTTGAGGGCGACCAGCGTCGGGTGACGCGGCCCGAGCGTCTGCGACAGTGAATCGACCTGCTGCTTGAGGGTCGAGTACTGGGTGCGCAGCGCCGACATGGTGGTCGAATCGAGCGCCTCGGCGTTCGCGGCCGCCGCGCCACCGGCAACGAGCTGCTGGTAGTGGGCCTGCGCGTCGTTGAGCTTGGCCCGCGCGTCGAGCAGCTGCGTGTTGAGCTGGGTCATCGAAATGGTGCTGGTGAGCTGCCCGCCGGCCTCGACGAGGTTGTGCGCACGCTTGAAGGCATCGACCTTTTCGGCCGCCGCGGCGGCAGAGGTTTTGAGCGCGTTGAGCCGGTCGTCGAGCGCGGTCGCCGCCTGGCCGATGGCGTCGGCCTCGGACTTGGCGAGCTCGTCCTTGAACGCGGCGGTCACGGCGTTGGCGACATTCACCGACTTCTGCGGGTCGGAGGTCCAGACGCTGAGCGTCACGACATAGGACAGCTGCTCGCGGCCGGCGCTGACGCGCTGCGCGAGGCTGCGAAGCGCCGTGGTCGCGGCGTCCTCCGGGACGCCGGCACCGTTGCCGAAGAGGCTGCCGAAAGGCAGCGCGTTGCTGGGCGGCACGAATTCGGGATCCTGGTCGAGGTGAAGGGCGGCAACGACGTCCGCAAGCGTCGCGCGGGCGGTCAGCACCCGCAGCCGGCTCTCGACCGCGAGAAGCTGCGCGTCGCTCTGCTGAGCCTGAGGGATCGGATCATCGGCCACGACCTGGAGGTTGCCGGGATCGACGAGAATATCGACGGTTGCGGTGTAGCGCGGCTTGGCGAGCGTGCCGAAGGCCATGCCGGCGATCATGCCGACCATGGCCAGCGCGACGATCAGCCAGAGGGCACCACGCAGCCAGGCGAGGACCTGCGCCGCGTCGACGGGGGAGAGACCACCGCGGGGGGGCGTCCATTGCCGGGTGGCGGGGCCGCGCGGGGCACCGGCATCAGGCGCGTCGCGGCGCAGCAACCCGCGGCCAGCGGCACGGGATTCACTGCGATCGCTTGCTTCTGAAACGTACATGGCCCGCACTCTCTCGACAGGCCTTTGCCTATAGGACCAAATTCGCCGGGGTTGGCGACCCTTCGTAAGAATTGGTTAAGCATTCGGCCCGGGCCGGGCCGGGTGGCACACCCTCCCCGGTCTCGGGCTCCCCGCATTAACCCAAAAGGAACTTTCGGGGCTGCGCTTCCCCCTGAGCGTGGCATGGGAAGACGGTTTTCACCCTGGCGAAACGATCGTCCGACGAGGCGAGTCCGCAGTGGCGACCGGGAATCGACCCATGAATGCAATGCGCTTGGTCCGCATGGGGATCTCCTACATGGCATCAGGCGGAAGCCTGGTGACGGCCAGCGCTGCCCAGCTCATCACCTTCGCCGTCCTGGCGCGCTCGCTCGGCGTCGACCAGTTCGGCATGTTTGCGGCCATCACCGCGGTGACGAGCGTCGCGGTCAATCTCTGCGGGCTCGGGGCCATCGAGTGCCTGGTGCGGCGGGTCGCCCGGGACCACGCGATGTATCCGGCGATGCTCGGCCACAACCTGATCCTCACCGCCGCAACGGGGGTGGTGCTCGTCGGGCTCGGCCTCTTGATCCTGCCGGGCATCTATACCCTCTCGCCGGACCCGCTTTGCAATGTCGGCGCGATCGGGCTCCTCCTCGTCACCAACATCGTGCTGGTGCGGCTGATCCTGCTCGTCGAGCAGATCTTCATCGGCTTTTCGGATTTCAGCGGCGCCAACCAGGCGGTGGTGAGCTTCGCCGTCGGCAGGACGATCGCGGCGGTCCTCGCCTGCCTCGTGTTCCACGTCACGAGCGTTGCCGGCTGGGCCGTCTGGCAGTTCGGCGCGCACCTCATCATGGCGATCGGCTACGCCTTCTGGCTGCGCGGCCTCGGGCGGCCGCAGTTCCGCCTCGTGCGGGAGGAGCTGTCGCTCGGGTTCCTCTTCAGCGTGCCGCTGATCCTCAAGGCGTTCCGGCAGAATGTCGACCTCGTGGTGCTCTCGCTCGTCTCGAGCACGGAAATCGTCGGCAGCTACAGCGTGGCCCGCCGCATCCTCGACAGCAGCGGCCTTTCGGTCGATGCGCTCAACCGCCTGGTCTATCCCGGCTCGGCGCAGGCGACGGCGCGCGGCCTCCACCATGCCGGCCGGCGCGTTCGCCAGCTGCTCGTCCTGGCGGTCGGGATCGGACTGGCGACCGCGGTCTTCGTCTATTTCGTCGCACCGGTCCTTCCGCACCTCTTCGGGCGCGATTACGTGTCCATGGTTGCGTTCGTGCGCATCCTCTCCTGGGCAGTCATCATCTTCGCCATTTCGTCGGTCGTGGTGGAGATCATCGGTGCCTCGGGCCGGCACGGGGTGCGCGCCGCGATCCTCGGCATCTCGAGCGTCATCGGGGCGGCGGTGTCGGCCGTCGCCACCTGGTACGCCCCCCCGACGGGCACTTTCGTCGCCTATTACGTGGTCGAGGCGGCGACCGCCGTGGCCGCCTGGCTGGTGCTGATCCGGCTGATGCGCGACAAGTCTCCCAGCAGGCACGGGAACGTCGCGCCGGAGGAAGCGGCCATCGAGGCGGCCTCCGAGCGGCTCCTCGAAAACACCCCCTGAGCTCGCGTCCCTCCCGGGACGAAAGCGACAATTCGAGCGGTTAACCCTTCGTTAACGCAATGCTTTCGCCCGTCGCTACCGCTCGGCTATGGCTGGAGGCGTCGGCCGAGCGTGCGTCACCCCGGGTCCTTTCGATGTCCAACACCGTCAATACCACTCCCGCCTTGCCGCCCCGCGAGGTCGATATCGTCGTCATCGGCGCCGGAACGGCCGGCACCAGCGCCGCCTCTGCCCTCGCGCAACAGGGCCTCAGCGTCGCCCTGATCGACGCGCACGAGACGCACCAGCCGGACTTCCGGGCCGAAAAGATCGGGCCGCAGCAGATGGACTATTTCGAGGCGTTCGGGCTGGGGCCGGCCGCCTACGCGCACATGACCGCCTTCGATGGCGTCTGGGTGCACCGGTTCGGTCGCATCATCGAGAAGAAGCCGACGCGCGAGTATTCGAGCGAATATCCCGATCTCGTCAACGCGCTGCGGCGTGGGCTGTCGCGCGACGTCGAGGTGGCGGTCGGCCGTGTCGACACCGTCGAAACGAGCACCGACCGGCAGCACGTGCGGCTCGCCGATGGCCGGCAGTATTCGGGCCGGCTCCTCGTCGTCGCGACCGGCCTCGGCGATGCGGTCAAGCGCAAGCTCGGCATCGAGCGCGAGGTGATGAGCGCGGCCCATTCGCTGAGCTTCGGCTTCGATCTCGCCAACGCGCGCGATGCCTTTCCCTTCCCCTCGCTGATCTGGACGGTGGAGCGGCCGGAGGACCAGGGCGCCTATCTCGGGCTCTTCCCGATCGGCGACAAATGGCGCGGCAACCTCTTCGTCTACCGCCAGGTGAACGATCCCTGGAGCAAGCAATTCCGGATCGACCCCTCGCGCGCGCTGCACGATTTCCTACCGGGGTTCGAGCCGCTGTTCGGGCGGGTCGAGATCAAGACGCCGGTTTCGGCACGCCCGATCGACCTCGCGCGCTCGACCAACTACCTGCGCCCGGGCCTCGTACTCATCGGCGATGCCTTCCTTACCGTGTGTCCGATCACCGGCACGGGAATCGACAAGGCGCTTAACGACGTCGATGTGCTGCGCCGGCTCGTCCCGGCGTGGCTGAAGACGCCCGGCATGGAGGCCGACAAGATCGCCGCGTTCTATGACGATCCGGTCAAGCAGGAGCGGGACGCGCACGCGCTCAAGATCAGCTGGCGCGCCCGCTCGATGCGCATGGAGCGCGGCCTGATGTGGACGGCCCGCCGCCTGCGGAGCGCCGTGCTGGTCAACAATGCGTATCGGATGAAGGCACTGCTGGAGCCGTTCCGCGGCCGCGCGGCGTAACCTAACACCGGTGCCGTCAAGCCTCTAGCGGCTGTGCCTGAGCCTCGCCGGACGCGGCGCTAGGCCATATCCTTGGCCTCGATGCCGCTCGGAAACAGGCGCCGGCGAATGCGCCACTTGAGCTGGCGCAGCAGTTCCCATTGCGGCAGGTCGCGCAGCGCGTCCATCCGCCCTTCCGTCCATGTGTGGACGCGGCCGCGCGCCGTCAGCGCCATGCGTGCGTCGAGGAGCGGCACGGTCGTGTCGCTGCTGCGAAGCTTATAGGCCTCGTCGCCATATCCCTGGTCAAAATAGGTGAAGCCCTGCGCGACCAGATAATGGAGCAGGTGCAGGTTGAGGATGCGGCCGCAGGAAAACCTGGCCCACGCGCCGCCCTCGAAACCCGTGACCAGCGCATAAAAATGCTTGCCCAGCACGAGCCCCCACTGGGCGGCCGTGACCTCCTCACCCACCATGAGGGCGCAGATGAAGGCGTTGCCGCTTTTGGCGAACGTCTCGTCGGCGGCGCGCAGGAAGGCCAGCGCCTCGGGGTGCTCGGCGTAGCCGGGAACGTGCGTCTCCTCGAAGCGGCGCTGCTTCTGGGCAACCAGTCGGTCGAGCAGGCGCCGGCGGGTTGTCGCATCCTCGGCGACCAGGAACCGCACGGGGCCGAGTTTTTCCAGCCCGCGCTGCTTTTGCCTGAGTTCCTTGGGGCTGAGCAGGACGGATTCGATCTCGGGGAGCGGGCGGCGCAGGTCGTTGCCGTGGCAGGCCTGCCCGTGGGGGCCGGTCGAAAGGGTTGCAAACGGGTTCTTGAGCCCGCCTACCTCGGGCGGCATCTTCTCGAGCCGCAGCACGTCGAGCGCCGGCAGCGCCTCGGTGATGTGCGTCCAGAGGGCCGCGCTCAGGCGGTCGCCCTGGTCGGCGGCAGCGGGATAGAGGATCGGGGCGTTGTAGTCGGCCTGCCCCTGGTCGAGGAAGGTGAGGATCGAGACGCCGCGACGCCGTTCGACGACGAGCGGCACGAAGAGCAGCGGGGCGCCGGATGCATCCGAGACTTCGACGAAGAGCGGCCGGTACCGGCGGTCCTGGCCAAAGCTTTGCTGCCAGGCTTCGACGAACTCCCGGCTCTGGAAGATATGACCTATCGCCTCGCCCATGGCGCCGGCGCTCGGCCAGTGGGACGGCAAGGTTTCGTGCAACCGCACCCTAAGGTCGGCTGCCAATTGGGCAGTACGGTGCAGCATGGGCGGCTCGAGGACGCGCAATGACATGCCGCTTGATAGCAGGGAGCGGCCCGACGCAGCGACCGAACGAGTAGCAGGGTTAACCGGGAAAAGGATTGAAAATCAGGGAGGAACGGGTGCGGCCCGACGCC
>DASZTU010000073.1:0-4595 GCA_035547975.1 Devosiaceae bacterium
GTCCTCCTCGTCGAGCGGGAAGACATAGGTGCCGTCGCTCGCCCGCCTGGGGTTGCGCCGCTGCTCGAGATAGTCGGCGCGGGCGCGCGGGCCGCTGATCCTGAGGCCGATGATGGCCATGTCGAACCAGCGCGCGAAATAGGCGCAGATCTCCTCGCCGAGTCCCTTGGTCAGGCCGTAAACGGAGGGCGAGTCCCGGGGTACCTCGTCCTCGCCCGGATCGCTCGGCCGGCCGCGGAAATGGACGCTCATCGAGCTCGTGTAGAGGCCGCGCTTCACCCCCGCCTGCTGGGCGAGGAACAGGAAGAGATGCAGGGCCTTGGTGTTGATGTCATAGTTGTTGACGATGGTCTCGACGTCCTGGTCCGTCACCATGCCGCCCTGCCCGTTGCGCATGGTGAGCCAAACGAAGGCATCCACGCCGTCGAGGGCGAGGCGAAGGACGTCCGGGTCGAGCACCGAGCCCTCGACGAAAGCGACATCGGGGTCGGCCGGCGCCACGAGGTCGAGGATTTTTAGCGAATGGTGCCGCTTGAGGTAGGGAACGATGAGCCGGCCGACATGCCCCGACCCGCCGACGAGAAGCAGCCTCATGGCGCGGCCCCGGGCGCTTCGCCCGTATCGAGGATGCGGATGCCGAGCGCCTCGGCCGTGCGATGGAACAGCGCGCCCACCTCGGGAAGTTCCTCGGTCGAGTTGCCTTCGGCGATCAGCGGATAGTCGGGGTCGAGCGCCTCGAGGCGGCGAAAGAGGGTCGGAAAATCCATCAGCCCCTTCCCCGGGCAACCATCCTGGAGGTGCACGGCGAGCCGGTCTTCCACCCAGATATCCTTGGCGTGGGCGCTGCAGATGTGCCGGCCCAGGAGGTCGAAATGCGAACCGACGGCGCGGCCCGTATCGAAAATCGTCTCGAGCGTGATCCAGTTGGCCGAATCATAGTCGCAGCGCACCCAGGGCGAATCCACGGCGTCGAGGATGCGGGCGGCGATTTCGGGGGTGCGCGGGGTCACCAGCTGATGGGATTCGAGGCTCAGCAGCACGCCGGCATCCTCGGCGGCCGTGGCGCATTCCCGGAGCGAACGGATGAGCTGGTTCTCGGCCGCCGCGGTCCAGTTGTCGGGGTGCGGGAACCATGGGCCGGCCGGGTTCATCGAACCGGGGCCGGTGTCGATCCCGCGGGCGCCCATCCATCCGGCGAGCCGCAGGGCCGCCTGCAGCACCCGCACCGATTGCGCACGCGCCGTCTCGTCGGACGTCACGAGATTCTGCCAGTAGCCGGT
Source organism: Devosiaceae bacterium (assembly GCA_035547975.1). GTDB lineage: Bacteria > Pseudomonadota > Alphaproteobacteria > Rhizobiales > Devosiaceae > DASZTU01. The sequence goes on from DASZTU010000073.1 coordinate 1,281, forward strand.
CGCCTGAAAGAGCCGGACGCCCTCGTCGGCCAACAGCGACCTGAGGCGCAGCGCGTCCTCGCGCGGGGTCGTCAACGGATCATTGTCGCGGAAGCGGGTGAAAATGCCGCTGAACCCCGCCGCGCGCACCCGCCGGCACATGGCCGGGGTCACGTCATTCATGTTCGCGGGCAAGAAACACCCGCTCATCCCCAGCCGCATCTGCCTCACCCGCCCTGATCGGGCGGGATACAAACGCGCCACGGCCGGATGTCAAGCGTGCCGTTCGGTTGCGCGCATGGCGGGCGAGCGGGGCGGCGGTTGCGCGGCAGCGGCCGGGCTGCAACAAAGAGCCATCCTGGAGGGGAGCCGGGCCAGTCAAGGCGGACCCCGTGGGCGAGGCAAAACTCCGACGCGCCCGCCCCCGGGGGGTCAAGCCGCGGCGTTGGCACGGGTGTCTCGCACACCGCATACGAAGGGAGATTGGGGATGAAGCTGAACGGTGAGGTTGCGCTGGTGACCGGCGCGGGGCGTGGGATCGGCCGGGCCATTGCCGAGGCGCTGGCCGGGGCGGGCGCGAAAGTGGCGCTGGTCGCCCGTTCGGCCGAGCAGGTGAACGCCGCCGCGGCCGCCATCTCGTCCGCCGGCGGAACGGCCCGTGCCTGGACGGCCAATGTCGCCGACCTCGCGGCGGTCGAGCGGCTGGTCGGCGAAGTCGAAGCGAGCCTCGGGCCGATCACCCTCCTCGTCAACAACGCGGCCGCGTTTCGCGCCATCGGGCCGATCTGGACCGTCGATCCCGCGGACTGGTGGGGAGACGTCGAGACCAATCTGCGGGGCCCGTTCAATTGCAGCCGGGCGGTGTTGCCGGGCATGCTGGCGCGCCGGAGGGGGCGCATCATCAACATGGTCGGCGGCGGCACCGCGACCTCATTCCCCAACGGATCGGGCTACGGCACCAGCAAGGCCGGGCTGCTGCGCTTCACGGAATCGGTCTGCGACACGCTTGCCGGGACCGGTGTGCTGATGTTCGCGATGGATCCCGGTCTCGTGCACACCTCGATGACGGACTACCAGCTCGAGAGCAAGGCGGGCCAGACCTATCTGCCGGGCATCCAGAAGCTCTTCGACAACGGCATCAACGTGCCGCCGACTCTTGCGGCGCAGCTGGCCGTCGAAATCGGCGCCGGCCGCTTCGACCAGATGGCCGGCCGCATGCTCATGGCAGCGCGCGGCGACCTCGATCTCGCGCCGGCCGCGATTGCGGAAATCATCGAACGGGATTGGCGGAGCCTGCGCGTCAACGGCATGCCGGAGGAAGCCGGCGGCGGAGCGGGCCGGCTGGGGGATTGATCGCCCCCGGAGCGCCATCCGAGGAGGCGCCGGCCGCAGCGCCTCGACCGGCGCACAAAGCCGTTGGCGTCACCTGTTTTTTATGCATAACTTTCGCGCAGCGCCAAGGGCCCGACCTCAAGCTGGCGCACAAGGGAGAAGGATATGTTGAAGCTTATTAGCCGCCGCCGTGCGATTGCGCAGCTCACGGCCATCGCCGCGGGCGCAAGCCTTTTGGGGCTCGCGCCGGTGCACGCCGCCGACGTGACGATTCCCGTCATCGTCAAGGACACGACCTCGGCCTACTGGCAGATCGTGCTCGCCGGCGCCTGCCAGGCGGGCAAGGACCTCAACGTCAACGTGCCGCAGCTCGGTGCGCAATCTGAAGCCGACATCAACGGCCAGATCACCATTCTCGAGAATGCCGTTGCCGGCAAGCCCGCGGCCGTGGTCATCGCGCCGACGGAGTTCAAGGCGCTGGGTGCGCCGATCGACGAGGCCGCGAAATCCGTGCCTATCATCGGCATCGACTCGGCTGCCGACTCCAAGTCCTTCACCTCGTTCCTGACCACCGACAACGAGGCGGGCGGCAGGGTCGCGGCGGACGGACTGGCAGATGCCATCAAGGCGAAGACCGGGAAGATCGCGGGCAAGGTCGCGCTCATCACGCATCTCCCCGGCGTCGGTTCGCTGACGGCGCGCGACAAGGGCTTCAAGGAAGAGCTCGCGGCCAAATATCCCGACCTGCAGCTCGTCGCCGAGCGCGTCTCGGACGGCACGGCCAATGGCGGTCTCAACATCATGACCGACCTGCTGACCGCCAATCCCGACCTCGTCGGCGTCTTCGCCGACAACCTGATCCAGGACCAGGGCGCGGGCCAGGCGATCGCCGAGGCCAAGGCGGCAGACAAGGTCGCCCTCGTCGCCTTCGACAGCGACGACAAGACGCTTGGTTTCCTCGACGACGGCACCGTCGCCGCGCTGGTCATCCAGGATCCCTACCGGATGGGCTATGACGGCGTGAAGACGGCTCTGGCCGCCTCCAAGGGCGAGAAGGTCGAGGCCAATGTCGACACCGGCGCCAACCTCGTCACCAAGGCGAACGAGAACGATCCCAAGATCGCCGCGCTGATCCACCCCAAGCTCGACTGCAAGTAACAAGACATGCGGGCCGCCCCCGGTCGGTTTGACAGGGGGCGGCATCCGTGCCTGCTTATCGGCGAGGGTGGAGAAGAGCATGAGCCAGTCGGACGCCCCGGCGTCAGCGGCCGGGACCGGCGCACGCCGGAGCGAGCCGATCCTCTCGCTGCGCGATCTCGAGAAGAATTTCGGACCGGTGCAGGCCCTGAAGCCGGCGACCCTTGCCTTCAACCAGGACGAAATTCACGCCATCGTCGGCGAGAACGGCGCCGGCAAGTCGACCCTCATCAAGCTGCTGACCGGCGTCATCCGCCGCAGCGGCGGGGAAATCTTCTGGCAGGGCAAGCCCGTCGCCCTCGACTCGCCGCAGGAAGCCATCGACCTCGGCATCAATGCCGTGCACCAGGAGGTCGTGCTCTGTCGCCACCTCTCGGTCGCCGTCAACATCTTCCTCGGGGACGAGAAGGTCAAATGGGGGCTCCTGCAGAAGCGCGAGATGAACCGCGCCGCGCAGGCGCTGCTCGAAGACATGGGCTTCAACCTGCCGGCCGGCGAGGTGCTGGGGAACCTCACCATCGGACAGCAACAGCTCGTCGCGACCGCTCGCGCCGCCCTGCGGGGCACCAAATTCCTGATCTTCGACGAGCCGACCGCCTATCTCACGCGCCAGGAAGCGGCGCAGCTCTTTGCGCTGATCCGGCGTCTGCGCGACCAGGGCGTCACCATCGTCTATATCAGCCACCGGCTCGAGGAGGTGTTCGAGCTCGCCGACCGCGTCTCGGTTCTCCGCGACGGCGCCGTCGTCGGGACGCGCAACATCAATGAAACCGACGAGAACGAGCTCGTCGCCCTGATGATCAACCG
>DASZTU010000074.1:0-3285 GCA_035547975.1 Devosiaceae bacterium
TACGGCGGGGGAGCGGGCGAACTTCTGGGCCGCGCCGTTCGAGATCGACGGCGAGTTTGGCGGGCTCGGCGCCTTTCCGGGACCGATCCCCTATGCCGAGACCGCCCGCATCCGCACAGACCGCGTCGACCAGGTGGCCGACCTCATCGGCAACACGACCATTGCGATCGTTGCGACCGACGCGTTGCTTTCCAAGGCGCAGCTCAAGCGTCTGGCCGTCGCGGCGCAGGATGGCATCGGGCGGGCCATCAGCCCCGCCCATACCCCGCTCGATGGCGACCTCATCTTTTCCGTCTCGACCCGCGTGCGGCCTCTCGCCGATCCGGTTTTCGAAGCGGTCGAGCTCGGCCACGCAGCGGCGGCCTGCCTCGCCCGCGCCATTGGACGCGCCATCTATCTCGCGACGCCCGCTCCCGGGGACACCATGCCGACGTGGCGCCAGCGGTGGGGCGGCGGCTGAGCGCTCTCCCGGTTCAGAACCGCCCGCCCGCCTCCGGAATGACCTTGGTGAGGCTGCCGGTCGCCGGGAAGAGCGGGATGAGGCAGGCCTGGAGGGCATGATAGAGGTCGGCCTTGCCCGCGAAGAGCTTGTGCGATGGGCGCAAATCCTCGGACAGCTCCTCGAACCAGCCGCCGTTCTCGTGGTCGAGGAAGTTCTGCGCGATGAATCCCCAGATGCGCCTGTACCATTCCTCGTGGAAGGGGCTCGGCTGGTGCTCGTTGAGGAAGGCCGCGGCCCCGGCGCCTTCGGACATCGGCCACCATAGTTTCGAGCGCATGATCGGCTGGTTGTTCCAGTCGAGGTTGTAGAAGAACGCCCCGTAGCGTTTGTCCCAGCCGAGCTCGACGGCATTCTTGAAGAGCGCGGCGGCGGCGGGTGGCATCCAGTCGTGACGCTTGCCGCCGAGCACCCAGAGCTGCAGCGTCAGCCGTGCCCATTCGAGCCAGTGGCCGGGCGTCGCGCCCGAGGGGCGGAACATCTCGGAACCCTGGTAGTCGAGGTCGAGCTGCCAGTCGGCGTCGAAATGCTCGGCCACGCGATAGCCGAGTTCTCCGGCGCGCTTGTGGATGATGAGCTCGCAGATGCTCTCCGCCTTTTCGAGATAGGCCTTGTCCCCCGTCGCCTCGAACGCCGCCATCAAGGCCTCGGTGAGGTGCATGTTGGAGTTCTGCCCGCGATAGTTGGGAACGGCCACCCAATCGCGCGAAAACTCTTCGGTGATGGCCCCGTGGCGCTCCTCCCAGAAGCGCGAGTTGAGGATTTCCGTGATGTCGGCCAGCATCCGGTCGGCGAGCGGATGGCCGACGACCTTGGCGCTCGATGCCGCCAGCAGCACGAAAGCGTGGCCGTAGCCCTGCTTGGTGTCGTCCTTGGGGCCGTCATTGTCGACGGACCAGAAGTAGCCGCCATTGTCCTGATCGCGGTGCCGCTCCCAGAGGAACCGCATGCCGTGATCCACCAGCGCATCTGCGCCGGCGCGCCCGAGCAGGCTGCCGATCGCGAAGCAGTGCACCATGCGGGCGGTTCCGTGTATCGGCCGCACCGGGTTTTCGGGGCTGATCGGCTTGCCGGCCGGGTCGAGGTCGATGAAGCCGCCGCCCGCATGCACGGCGCGGTACTGGAAATAGTCGAACAGCGCCTCGGCCTGACCAATCAGCCAGCGCCGGTGATAGGGCCGCGCCTGCCAGTTGCCGAGCCCGGCCGGATTGAGCTGCGCAGTCTCCATGGGGGTATCCTCCCGTTGCAGGTGGGCTGGAAACTGCCCGCACGGGAGGGGATTTGGCAAGCGGCATTAGGCCGGGAGAATACCGTCGTCTTGGCAGAAATTCTGCTGGCGAGCGGGCACGGGAAAGGGAATTGCCGGCAGGCGCTGGGGTTCAGCCGGAACGCCGGTTGCTCAGTCGAAGTCCGCGAGGCTGCAGCGCGCGCCGCCGGGGAAGGAGGCGAGGGCACGACGTTGCTCTTCGGGCGTGAGGCCGACGAAGCTCACCACGAGCGGCGCCTCGGGGCTGCCGGCGGGGGAAACCTCGGCGACGTCATTGGCCGGGATCCGCGAAGCCCGTGCGCCGTCACGGGGCGGCTTGGGCGGCCGGCGGGACGAGAGCAGCACGATGGCGTTCATGGGCGGCCTCCTGGCCGGAGCATCTGGTTCTGGGCACTAACGCATCCGAGGCCCGCCAGTTTCCGGAAATCATGGTGAACCGGCGATGAACGGAAATATCGTTGGCGGCCATGTCGCGTTCAAGGCGGGGGCACGGCTGGATTGTGATTTGTGGTTAGCGCCGGGGGAGATGCAGTTGCGCGCCGGGCGCGGCGGCGTACGCTGCTCCGATCGGAACGGAGAATCGACATGGCCAACCCACCCGAGCGCCCGCGGCGGCCGCAATCGGCGATCGAGCAGGCGGAAGCGATGTTCCGCAAGCCGACGCCCAAGGCGGATTTCACCAGCAAGCGACCGGCGGCGCCCCCACCGGGCAGGGAACTCGTTTCGATCCGCCTCGACCGCGACGTGCTGGCGCATTTCCAGGACGAGGGGCCGGGATGGCAGGAGCGCATCAACGCGGCGCTGCGGCGGGCGGCCGGGCTCGACTGACCGGAGGGGGCTAGAGGCGCTGGCTCGCCGGGATATAGTCCGAGGGAGCGCCGCGGGCCTGAAGCAGCTTGATGTGGCCCGTCGGCAGCACCCGCACCGCCGTGAGCACGCCTGAGTAGAAGCACCCGGTATCGATGTCGATGCGGCCGGGCAGGGGCTCGACGGCCTCGACAGGGGTCTGGCCATGGACGATCGTGACCTCGCCCGAAAAGCGGTGATTGAGAAACGGCGCCCTGATCCAGATCAGGTCCTCATCGTCCTGCGCGTCGAGCGGCACGCCCGGACGGATGCCGGCATGGACGAACACGAAGCCCGGAACCGACAGCAGCGTCGGAAGCCCGCGCAGCAGCTCGAGGTGGCGCTCGGGAACCCGTGGCGCGAGCTCTGCGGCAAAGCGCTCGGGCACGACGCGCCAGCGTTGTGCCGGATCGGGGGGCATGCCGTAGGCCGCCGCCGTCTCGAGCCCGCCCCATTCGAGCCATTCGAGGTGATTGGGGGGATCTGTGAGGAAGTCAAGTAGCAGCTGCTCGTGATTGCCGATCAGGGCAAAGCGCCGGAAGCCCTGTGGCGCCGGTGACAGGATGTGGTCGAGCACGGCCGGCGGGCTCGGTCCGCGATCGATGTAGTCGCCGAGGGTGACGATCCACTTTTCGCCTTCGATCGCAACGCCGTCGGCGACGATCTCGGCCTC
>DASZTU010000075.1:0-8438 GCA_035547975.1 Devosiaceae bacterium
GCGCGTCGAAGGCGTGATCTTCAACCAGGTCAAGGGCGGCTTCACCGTCGACCTCGAAGGCGCCGTGGCGTTCCTGCCGCGCTCGCAGGTGGACATCCGTCCGATCCGCGACATCGGGCCGCTCATGAACGTGCCGCAGCCCTTCCAGATCCTCAAGATGGACAAGCGCCGCGGCAACATCGTCGTGTCGCGCCGCGCCATCCTCGAGGAGAGCCGCGCCGAGCAGCGCTCGGAGATCGTGCAGCAGCTCGAGGAAGGCCAGATCGTCGACGGCGTGGTCAAGAACATCACCGACTATGGTGCGTTCGTCGACCTCGGCGGCATCGACGGCCTGCTCCACGTCACCGACATCGCCTGGCGCCGCGTCAACCACCCGTCCGAGGTGCTGTCGATCGGCGAGACGATCAAGGTGCAGATCATCCGGATCAACCACGAATCGCACCGCATCAGCCTCGGCATGAAGCAGCTGCAGGCCGACCCGTGGGAAGGCATCGCGGCCAAGTACCCGGTGGGCGCCCGCTACACCGGCCGGGTCACGAACATCACCGACTATGGTGCGTTCGTCGAGCTCGAGCCCGGCATCGAGGGCCTCATCCACGTCTCCGAGATGAGCTGGACGAAGAAGAACGTCCACCCCGGCAAGATCGTCTCCACCTCCCAGGAGGTCGAGGTGATGGTGCTCGAGGTCGATCCCGAAAAGCGCCGCATCTCGCTCGGCCTCAAGCAGACCCTCGCCAATCCCTGGGAAACCTTCGCCGACAAGTATCCGATCGGCTCGGTGGTCGAGGGCGAGGTCAAGAACAAGACCGAGTTCGGCCTGTTCATCGGCCTCGACGGCGATGTCGACGGCATGGTGCACCTCTCCGACCTCGACTACGGCAAGCCCGGCGAGCAGGCGCTCGACGAGTACAACCGTGGCGACATCGTCAAGGCCAAGGTGCTCGACGTCGACGTGGAGAAGGAGCGCATCTCGCTCGGCATCAAGCAGCTGGGCAGCGACCCGGTGGCCGATGCGGGCGACGCCGTGCGCAAGAACGCCGTGGTGACCGGCGTCGTCACGGATGTGACCGACGGCGGCATCGAGGTGAAGATCGAGGGCACCGAGCTCACGGCCTTCATCCGGCGCGCCGACCTCAGCCGCGACCGCAACGACCAGCGCCCGGAGCGCTTCGCCAAGGGCGACAAGGTCGATGCGCGGGTGACCCAGCTGGACCGCAAGACCGGCCGGATTGGCCTGTCGATCAAGGCGCTCGAGATCGCCGAGGAAAAGGAGGCGGTCGCCGCCTACGGCTCCTCGGATTCGGGTGCTTCGCTCGGCGACATCCTCGGGGCCGCGCTCAAGGACCGCGAACGCCGCTAACAGGCGAACCGGCCTCGCCGGTTCTCGGTTGACCAATTTTGGCCCGCGCTTTCCGAGCGCGGGCCTTTTTCGTAAGAGAGGCCATGCGGCACGATCTCAACTGGCGAAACATGAGCGCCTACGACCTCGACGCGGTCGAGGCGATCGCCGAGGTGGTGCATCCCGCCTTCTTCGAGGCGCCGGAAGTGCTGGCTGAGCGCCGGCAGCTCTATCCCAACGGCGCGCACATGCTGGAGATCGGCGAGCGGGCGGTCGGCTACGTGCTGAGCCACCCCTGGCGCGAGGGCGACATCCCCCCGCTCAACGCGCCGCTCGGGGCGATCCCGCCCGACGCCGGCACCTACTATATCCATGACCTCGCGCTGCTCCCGGTCGCCCGCCAGATGGGGGCGGCCCAGTTCATCACCGCAGTCCTCGCGCGGCACGCCGCGGCCAGGGGGTTCGCGACGATGAGCCTCGTGACGGTCAACGGCTCCGAAGGGTTTTGGGCGAAGCAGGGGTTTGTCGTCCAGGACATCCCCGAACTCACCGGCAAGCTCCTCACCTATGAGGAGGGCGCCCGCTACATGGTCCGGCCACTTGCGTAGCTGTTGGCGGGGTGGCGCCCGGCCTCGAGGCAGGAAAGGCTGCGATAGGACGGAGGAAAAGAGCGTCCGCTGGAACGGGCCCCGGTTGATCGATCGGCCCCTTCACCTCGGCCCTCGCTTGCCTTCCGCGGTGCCGGCGCGCTAACTCCCTGCCGGTTCAACCGAGCGGCGGTCCCCATGACGACGGATTCCTCTCCGGCTTCGGCGCAGCAGATCGTGGCGGAAGCGCGCCTGCAGCGCTCCCGGCGGCGCTGGCGTTTCGTGGCATTCCTCGCGATCCTGATCGCCGTCATCGCCGTGACCGCGCGCCTTGCCGCCGAGCGCGGGATCGGCACGGCGCAGATCGCGCGGGTCGAGATTTCGGGCACCATCGCCAGCGACCGCGATCGCCTGGCGCTGCTCAAGAAGCTCGGCGAGGACGACAACGTCAAGGCCGTGCTGGTCGCGATCAACAGCCCCGGCGGCACCACCGCGGGGGGCGAGGAACTCTACGAGGCGCTCGGCAAGCTCCGCGCCAAGAAGCCGGTCGTCGCCGTGATCGACGAACTCGGCGCTTCGGCCGCCTACATGACCGCGATCGGCACCGACCGCATCTTCGCGCGGCGCCTGTCGCTGGTCGGCTCGATCGGTGTCCTCTTCCAGACGTTCAACGCGGGCAAGCTCCTCGACACGATCGGCGTCGGCACCGAAAAGATCGCCTCCGGCCCGCTCAAGGCCGAACCCGATTTCGCCCACCCGATGACGCCCGAAGTGCGGGCCGCGCTCACCAGCCTCGTGACCGACTCATTCAACTGGTTCGTCGACATCGTCGCCGACCGGCGCCAGCTCGCCCGTCCGGACGCCCTCTCCCTCGCCGACGGGCGCGTGCTCACCGGCCGGCAGGCGCTGGACGACAAGCTGATCGACGCGATCGGCGGGGAATCGGAGGCCATCGACTGGCTCGAATCCGACAAGAAGATCGCGGCCGACCTGCCGGTCGTCACGCGCTGGCCACGGCCCGATGCCGGCTTCGGCAACATCGGCAAGTTCCTCGGCTCGCAGGCGCGCGCGGCGCTCGGCTTGCCCGCCGAGGGGCCGGTCGCGCTTGACGGGCTCGTATCGCTTTGGCAGGTTGGTTCCTGATCGAAAATCCGCGAGCAACGGGCGCGTGCGGCACACCTCGGGGGCGGCAGTGATCAAATCGGAGCTGGTGCAAGCCTTGGCGGCTGAGAATCCGCACCTATTCCAGCGAGACATCGAAAATATCGTCAACGCTATTCTGGACGAGGTCGGCGACGCCATGGCGCGCGGTGACCGCGTCGAACTGCGCGGCTTCGGCGCCTTCTCGGTGAAGAACCGCCCGGCCCGCGTGGGGCGCAATCCACGCACGGGCGAGCAGGTGGATGTCGGCGAAAAGTAAGTGCCGCAGTTCAAGGCCGGCAAGGAGATACGTGAGCGGCTGAATCGCTGAGGCGAGCTCTCGCGCGCGGCAGGACCCGAATCCATGTTGAGACGCATCGTCGGTTGGATCGTGCTCGTGCCGCTTTGCCTGGTGCTGATCGTCTTCGCGCTCGCCAACCGGCAGCTCACCGTTCTGAACTTCGATCCCCTGTCGCCGCCGGAGGCCCTGGCCGCGCCCGGCACGGGGGTGCCGCTCTTCGTCGTGATCTTCGGCTTCCTGCTGCTCGGGGTGGTGCTCGGCGGCGTCGCCAGCTGGTTCGCGGCCGCGCCCGTCCGGCGCGAGCGGCGGCGCTGGCAGCGCGAGGCGGTGCGCCTCAGGCGCGAGCTCGAGGAGGCGCGCCGCCCGGGGACGCCCTCGCGCCGGCCCGGCTCCGCGGCCGAACTCGACGACCTCGTGGATACGGCCTGACCGGCAATGGCCGACCCTCTCGTCATCAAGATCTGCGGTATCAAGTCCTCGGCCATCCTCGAAGCCGCCATCGAGGCGGGCGCCGACATGGTCGGCTTCGTGCATTTTCCGCGCAGCCCCCGCCACATCGACATCGACACGGTCGGGCGGCTGATCTCGGAAGCGCGCGGGCGAGTCGAAACCTCGGTGCTGCTGGTCAATCCCGACAACACGCTGGTGGTGCAGGTTGCCGCGCTCGGCCCCGACTGGATCCAGCTGCACGGGCAGGAAAGCCCGCACCGGGTCGAGGCGATCCGCAACGAAGCGGGGGTGAGCATCCTCAAGGTGATCGGGATCGGGTCGGCCGAAGACGTCGAGAGCGTCGAGAGCTTCGTCGATTGCGCCGATCGGCTGCTGCTCGACGCCAAGCCGCCCAAGCATGCCGATCGCCCGGGCGGGCACGGCACCGCGTTCGACTGGGGGCTGCTCAAGGCGCTTGACCCCGAACTGCCGTTCATGCTTTCCGGGGGCCTGACGCCGGACAATGTGGGCGAGGCGGTAAGGACGGTGCGGCCGTTCGGCGTCGATGTCTCCTCGGGGGTCGAGACGGCGCCGGGGGAAAAGGATGCCGACCTGATCCGCGCCTTCATCGCCAACGCCCGCGCCGCGCGTTAATCGGGATCAGGGTGGCCCTCCCGTTCGTGGGAAGGGTCGCTCGCGGTGGCCCTCAACGGCCGACCCATCAGTGTGGAGTGTTTCGCGTGAACCAGGAGCTGGCCAACAGTCTCCGCAACGGCCCCGACGAGCACGGCCGCTTCGGCCTCTATGGCGGCCGCTTCGTCGCCGAGACGCTGATGCCGCTGATCCTTGACCTCGAGGCGGCCTATCGGGCGGCGCGGCAGGATCCCGGCTATGCGGCCGAGCTCGAGGAACTGGGCCGGCACTATACCGGGCGCCCGTCCCCGCTCTATTTCGCCGAGCGGCTCACGGCGCATTTCGGCGGCGCCAGAGTCTATCTCAAGCGCGAGGAGCTCAACCACACCGGCTCCCACAAGCTCAACAACTGCATCGGCCAGATCCTCCTCGCCAAGCGCATGGGCAAGAGCCGCATCATTGCCGAGACCGGCGCCGGCCAGCATGGCGTCGCGACGGCGACGGTGTGCGCCCGGTTCGGGCTCCCCTGCACGATCTTCATGGGGGCGACCGACGTGAAGCGGCAGCACCCGAACGTGTTGCGGATGAAGATGCTCGGCGCCGAGGTCCGCCCGGTCACCGCCGGGGCGGGGACGCTCAAGGACGCCATGAACGAGGCCCTGCGGGACTGGGTCACCAACGTCGAAAGTACCTATTACCTGATCGGCACGGCGGCGGGCCCCCACCCCTATCCGGAGATGGTGCGCGACTTCCAGTCGGTGATCGGGCAGGAAATCCGCGAGCAGATGCAGGAAGCTGAGGGGCGCCTGCCCGACGCGCTCGTTGCCTGCGTCGGCGGTGGGTCGAACGCCATCGGCACCTTCCACCCCTTCCTCGATGATCGCGAGGTCAAGCTCTTCGGCGCCGAGGCGGGGGGCCACGGCCTCGATGTCGACAACGGCCACGCCGCGTCGATGACCGGCGGCCGCCCGGGCGTCCTCCACGGCAACCGGACCTATCTCCTCCAGGATGCCGACGGGCAGATCCTCGAGGGGCACTCGATTTCGGCCGGCCTCGACTACCCGGGCGTCGGGCCCGAGCACGCCTTCCTCCACGACACGGGGCGGGTCACCTACGCCGCGATCACCGACAACGAGGCGCTCGAGGCGTTCCAGCTCTGCACGAAGCTCGAGGGCATCATTCCGGCGCTCGAATCGGCGCATGGCCTGGCGCTGCTCGGCAAGATCGCCCCCACCATGACCGGCGACCAAACCATCGTGCTTTGCCTCTCTGGCCGCGGCGACAAGGATGTCGAGCAGGTCGGGCGCTTCCTCGGAATGTCGATGTGATGACCAGCCGTCTTGCGGACCGCTTTGCCGCCTGCGCCGCCGAGGGGCGGCCGGCGCTCGTGACCTACGTCATGGCCGGGGATCCCGATCTTTCGACCAGCGCGGCGATCCTCCGTTCGCTGCCGGAAGCGGGGGCCGACATCATCGAGCTCGGCATGCCCTTCTCGGACCCCATGGCCGACGGGCCGGTGATCCAGATGGCCGGCCAGCGCGCCCTCAAGGCCGGGCAGACGCTGCACCGGACGCTCGCCATGGTCGCCGAGTTCCGCAAGGCGGACGGGGCGACCCCCATCGTGCTGATGGGCTATTACAACCCGATCTACGTCTATGGCGTCGAGACCTTCCTTGCCGATGCGGTCGCGGCCGGGGTGGACGGGCTGATCGTCGTCGACCTGCCGCCGGAGGAGGACACGGAGCTCTGCCTCCCGGCGCTGCGGGCCGGCCTGAGCTTCATCCGCCTCGCGACGCCGACGACGGACGACCGGCGGCTGCCGGCGGTGCTCCAGAACACCGCGGGCTTCGTCTACTACGTCTCGATGACCGGCATCACCGGCGCCGCGATCAAGAGCGGGGCCGCCGTGGGCCAGGCGGTGAGGCGGATCAAGGCCAACACGGCCATGCCGGTCGTCGTCGGCTTCGGCATCAAGACGGGCGACGATGTCGCGACGATGGGGCGGGAGGCGGACGGGGTGGCCGTCGGCACCGCGCTCTGCCTTGCGATCGGCAACAGCCTCGCCGACGGCAAGGCGACGGAAAACACCGTCCCCGCCGCCCGCCGGCTGGTTGCGACCCTCGCCGAGGGCGCCCGCCGGGCGCGCGCGTAGGCCCTACACAGCCTTCGAGTAGCGCGCCGTGTCGGTGGGCAGGTAGGCGTCGAACACCGCGGCGATCGAGCGCACGAACGGCCGGCCCTCCAGCGTCACCACGAAGGTCTGGCCGTCGAACCGGACATGGCCATCGGCGTCGTAGAGCGCCGCGGTCTCCATTTCGAGCCAGATGCGGTCAGCGGAGGCCGGGAAGCGCCGGTACATCTCGGCGCAATCCACCGCCGCGTCGCAGAGCAGCCGCTCGATCACCCAGCGGCGCGCCCTGTCCTCGCCGGTGAGCGCGATGCCGCGGGCGGTGGCGAAGCCGATATCCTCGGCCTGCCGCTCGTAGAGATGGGTCGGGACGAGGTTTTGCGCATAGCCCTGCGGCAGGCAGCTGATGGCCGAGGCGCCGAGCCCCACGAGCGCGTCGGCGTCGTCGGCCGTAAAACCCTGGAAATTGCGGCGGAGGTGCCCGGTGCGGGCCGCGATCGCGAGGCGATCCTCCGGCTTGGCGAAGTGGTCGAAGCCGATCGGCTCGTAGCCCGCCGCGGTGATCGCGGCGGCCGCGGCCTGCGACTGCGCGAACCGGGCCTCGAGGCCGGGCAGCGCAGCCTCGTCGATCAGGCGCTGATGTGTCTTGAGCCACGGCACATGGGCATAGCCAAAAATGGCGAAGCGGTCGGGGGCGAGACTGAGCGCCTCGGCGACGGTCGCCTCGACCGAGGCGACGGTCTGGAAGGGCAGGCCGTAGAGCACGTCGAGATTGACCGACCCGATACCACGCGCCCGCATCGCCTCGACCACGGCCCGGGTCTGTTCATAGGTCTGGATGCGGTTGATCGCCGCCTGCACTTTTGGGTTGAAATCCTGGACGCCCAGGCTCACCCGGGTGATCCCGATCCGGGCCAGGGCGTCGTAGCGCGCCTCGTCCATGTCGTTGGGGTCGATCTCGATCGAGAACTCGACCTCGGGGCGGATATCGAACGCGGCCCGCAGCGCGCCATTCAGCCGGTCGAAATCGGCGGGCGAGAGCAGCGAGGGCGAGCCGCCGCCGAGGTGAATGGCGGTGACCGGCCGCCCCGGGACGAGTTTGCCGACCGCCCGGATTTCACGCGTCAGCGACTCGACATAGGCGGCAACCGGTGCATAGCGGGCGACCTGCTTGGTGTGGCAGCCACAGAACCAGCAGAGGCGATCGCAGAACGGCACGTGGAGGTAGAGCGAGAGCGTCGCTTCGTCCGGGAGCTCGGCGAGCCCGCGGGCATAGGTCGTGGCGTCGACGCCGGCGTGAAAATGCGGGGCGGTGGGATAGCTGGTGTAGCGGGGGACGGGACGCGGCTCGGACATTTTTGACCTGCGTGAGGAATGCCGGCAGTGTCGCGCCGCGACCCGCGCCTCACGTTGACGCCGATCAAACGCGCCGAGCGCCATATTCCCCGGGGGGTTGGTGGCAGCGGACCTCGCCTTTCGACAAGCTCAGGGTGAGGTCCTACTGGGGGTGAGGTCCTCGCCGGACCCTCCAGCGTGGTGAACCGGAGGTCTTTCCGCAGATAGGCCCCTACCCACTCCCTCATGGTGAGGTGCGAGCGCAGCGAGCCTCGAACCAGGAGGCCCGAACCCCAGCCCCATCTTCTCCCTCCCCCTTGCGGGGAGGGGTCAGGGGTGGGGGTGGCCGCATGCTCCGGCTCGGGATGCGATCTGACGGGCCGGTTCCTCTGGCCAAGATGGATTCCCGCTGGCGCGGGAATGACGCCGAGAAGGCGGCGTGCAGGGGGTGCCCAAGTCCGCGCCCCAACCACCGTCATCCCCGGGCTTGACCCCGGGGATCCAGCCCGGCCTCACCGCTCGCGCACGCGGCGCGGTGGTATGGAT
>DASZTU010000076.1:0-14904 GCA_035547975.1 Devosiaceae bacterium
CTGCGCGAGGCCATGGACAAGGGGGGAGTCATCAGCCCGCCCGAAATCCAGTTCCTCACCGAAGTCGCCTGATCCCTGTTCCACAGCGAGGGCGGGGGATGCGCCCCCGCGCTCCAAGGAGATTTCCGATGACCACCCTGCCCGCCGGCGGCGCCCGCCCGCTGCAGCGCGAAACGCTCGCGCCTGTATCCCTCCCCCGGGTCGTACTCGGACCCGGGGAGGGGCTCCGCCTCCAGTCGGGGCCCGGCCGCGACCTCGTCTTCAAGGCCAATGGCGACCAGACGGCGGGGCGCTTCGACTACTTCATCGTCGAAGTGGCGCCGCGGGGCGGGCCGCCGCTCCACGTCCACCACCTGCAGGACGAAACCATCCATGTGCTCAAGGGGCGCTTCAAGGTCAGGATCGGGGACGATCTCTTTCACCTCGAGCCGGGTGGGTTCGCCTACCTGCCGGCCGACGTGCCGCACGCCTTCCTCAACCTTACGGACGAGCCGGCCGAGCTCATCGTCGTTTATGTGCCGGGCGGCGGCCACCGCTTCTACGCCGAAATGGGGCCGCTCGCGCGCGCCGCGACACCCGACCGAGGGGCGATCGCGGCCGTCTTTACGCGGCACGGCATGACGCTCCTCGGGCCGCCGCTCACCGCGGACTGAGCGGGGCGCCCGCAGGGCGGCGGGCGCCTTCGTTTCCCTCCGGCGGTCCTCGCTTTCATCCTCCCTCGCGCAACGTCTCGCCGCGCCCTATGTTGAAGGGCGGCGGACCGACAAACTCGCACAAGGAAACGAAGAGATGGGCTGGGCGGATGTGGGGGTTCTCGCGATCTTCGTGGTGGCCTGCGGCCTCGCCGCGGCGACGGGCGTGCTGTTCCCGCCCGGCGCGTTCTACGAACGGCTGCGCAAGCCGAGCTGGCAGCCGCCGCGGTGGGTCTTCGCGCCGGTCTGGACGCTGCTCTATATTCTCATCGCCGTTGCCGGCTGGCTCGTGTGGCGGAGTGGCGGGCCCGGCATCGAGCTGGCGCTTGGCGCCTACGCGCTGCAGCTCATCCTCAACGCGGCCTGGACGCCGCTCTTCTTCGGGCTCAGGCGGCCGGACCTCGCGCTCTGTGACATCGTCGCGATGTGGCTCGCGATCGCGCTGACCATCGCGCTTTTCGTGCCCATCAGCCCGCTGGCGGCCCTGTTGCTCGTCCCCTATCTCCTCTGGGTCAGCTTCGCCTCGGCGCTCAACTACGCCGTCTGGACGCTGAACGGCAGCCGCCCGGCGCACGGGTAATGGGATGGGAAGCTGGGTCGAGGTCAACGACCGCATGCAGCGGGGCTATCGCTATGAGCGTGTGGCCCCGACCGGGGAGGGGTTCGACCCGGCGTTCCGGCCGGAGCTGACCCCGGCCGAAATGCTCGAGCTCGGCGTCTTCGGCGGCAAATACATGACCGACTGCCGCGACGAATTCCCGGCGGCGTGGTTCGAGCGCGCCCGGCTCTCGCCCGGCCGGCGCGACCCCAGCCTCAACTTCTTCGGCGTGGATGCGAGCCAGCCGCTTTCCGTCTGGCGTGCCAAGGGCTGGATCCACGAGGCCGATCCGCGGGGCTGGTTCCAATGGTACTGCCGCTATTACATGGGCCGGCGGCTCGGCGCCGAGGACCAGCGGCAGATCGGACGCTGGAAGGCAATCCGCCGCCACCTGACGCAGCTCAGCAAGAATTGCGAGCCACACGACTTCTCCTGCCGGCCGCGGCAGCTGCAGGCGCTGCTCCACTGGGCCTATGACAGCCGGCGCATCTAGGCTGGTCCGGCGGCCGGTTCACCCGACGACGCGAGGCGCCGGAGTTCCCGCTATTCCCCCAGAACGACGAGCTCGACCCGCTCGGCGGCGAAGCGGGCGATCGAGAACTCGATCGGCTGGCCCTCGAGCAGGGCGTCGACGCCCTCCGCCACCAGCACCACGGCGCCCGGCGCGAGCTCGAGGCTGCGCGCCTCGTCGGGATCGGCGTGGCGGGCGAGGAGCCGGGTCGTGACCCGATGGTAGTCGAGAATGTCGTAGTGGCGCAGCGCCTGGGGGAAGGAACCGAGCTCGGCATAGACCGCATCGATCGCCGGGAACCGCTCGGCCGAAAACCAGCTCGTGGCGCGGATGATCGGACGGCCGCCGGCAAAGGTGACCGTCTCCATGCGGGTCACGAGCTCGTCCTCGCGCAGGCCGAGGGCGGAGGCGACCGCCGGCTGCACGGGCTCGATCGCGGCATCGAGAAGTTGTCCCGCCGCCCCTTCGGCGAGACCGGCGATGCCGGTCGAGAGGCGCTCGCCATTGGGGATGCCGAGGCTCAGCCGGTCGACGTCGATGACGAAGGTGCCGCGGCCCTGGATGGCCCTGACGACGCCGTCGCGCTCCAGCGCCTTGAGGGCGGCGCGCACGGTGTGGCGGTTGACGCCGAAGCGCCCGGCGAGCGCGGTCTCGCCCGGCAGGCGCTCGCCGGCTTCGAGCACGCCGCCGGCGATGTCCAGCTTCAGTGCATCGGCAATCTGCCGCCAGAGCGCCACGCCCTCTACGTGAGTGGCCTCCCGAAACTGGTATGTCATTGACGAGTCACGCATCCGACTAACGAATCAATGGGTTGTATAGCGGACCGGGGTGGCCCGCAACCCGCGCGCCGGGACCCGCCCGGCCGCGACGCGATGGCGAATTGTGTTCCGCCGCGGCAGCTGTTTTGCGATATTCATGGTGGCGGCCCTGAAAGGACCTCGCGGCATGAACCAGTCAGGACGGATCCAGCGGCCCGCCGCGGCGCCGATCGGGGGTGGCGCCTTCGTCGCCGTGGCCGGGCCGAGCGGGGTCGGCAAGGATACCGTCATCAACTATGCGCGGCTGCGCCTGAGCGGCGACCGGCGGTTCGTCTTCGCCCGGCGCATCATTACCCGAAACGCCGATGCCAAGAGCGAGGATCACGAGACGCTCACCGCCGATGCGTTCTTCGCCGCGGCGCGGGCCGGCCGCTTCGCGCTGATGTGGCGGGCGCACGGCCTCGACTATGCCCTGCCCCGCACGATCGATACCGACATCGCCGCCGGGCGGATCGTCGTCGCCAACATTTCCCGGCAGCTGATCGACGAGCTTTCGGCACGCTACGAGAATTTCGTGCTGGTGGTGATGTCGGCCCATCGCGACGTGATCGCGCAGCGGCTCAAGGCGCGCGGCCGCGAGAGCGATGCCGAGATCGTGGCGCGGCTCGAGCGCATCGCCGTCGAGGACACCGTGCGCTACGAGGCGATCCGGCTCGAGAATTCGGGGCCGCGCGAGCAGGCGGGCGAGCGGTTCGTGTCCATCCTCGAAGGCGTCGCGGCGGACATCGCCGCCGGCTAGGGCCGCCGCTTGAGACGCCGCGGGGCCGCGTGCTAGGACGCCCGCGCATCCGGCCGGTCGCCGGGCACCGGCGGGGGCGAGGCAAAGTGCATCATTTCGAATATCGCGACGGCGCCCTCTTTGCCGAAGAGGTCGCCATCGACACGATCGCGGCAAAGGTCGGCACGCCGTTCTACGTCTATTCGGCGGCAACGCTGCGGCGCCACATCCGGGTGATGCGCGAGGCCTTCGCCGGCGAGGATCTCCTCATCGCCTATGCGATGAAGGCGCTGAGCAACCAGGCGGTGCTGACGCTCCTCGGCAAGGAAGGCGCGGGCGCCGACGTCGTCTCGGGCGGCGAACTCGAGCGCGCCATTGCCGCGGGCATCCCGCCCGAAAAGATCGTCTTCTCGGGCGTCGGCAAGACGGTCGCCGAAATGCGGCGCGCCCTCGAGCTCGGCATCAAGTGCTTCAACCTCGAATCCGAGCCCGAGCTCGAGCGGCTCAACGCCGTAGCCGAACAGGCGGGCCGGGTGGCGCCGGTCTCGGTGCGCATCAACCCCGACGTCGATGCCGAAACACACGCCAAGATCTCGACCGGCAAGTCGGAGAACAAGTTCGGCATCCCCTACGAGCGGGCGCGCGCCGTCTATCAGCGCATCGCGGCGCTCGGGCATGTGCGCGCCGTCGGGGTCGACATGCACATCGGCAGCCAGATCACCCGCATGGCCCCGTTCGACAGTGCCTTTGCGCTCTTGGCGGAGCTGGTGCGGCAGCTGCGCGCCGATGGGCACGACATCCGGCACGTCGATGCCGGCGGAGGCCTCGGCATCCCCTATGCGAGCGACGAGCCGGCGCCGCCGGACCCCGTGACTTATGCGACGATCATCAAGCGGCACCTCGGCGGGCTCGGCTGTGAGCTCATCCTCGAACCCGGCCGGATGATCGTCGGCAATGCCGGGATCCTCGTTGCGCGGGTCGAGTTCGTGAAGACGCCGGAGCTGCCGGGCGGAAAGACCTTCGTCATCGTCGACGCCGCCATGAACGACCTCATCCGCCCCACCCTCTATGAAGCGCACCACGACATCCAGCCGGTGCGCTTCACCAACCGGGCGCCGATCACGGCGGATGTGGTGGGGCCGGTCTGCGAGACGGGGGATTACCTCGCGCTCGATCGCACCATGCCGGGGGTCGCCGAAGGCGATCTCCTCGCCGTCATGACCGCCGGGGCCTATGGAGCGGTCATGGCGTCGACCTACAACTCGCGTCCGCTGGTGCCCGAGGTGCTGGTCGACGGGACGCGCTGGCACGTGATCCGGCCGCGGCGGCCGATAAGCGAACTCATCGCGCTCGACAGCGTGCCGCCCTGGCTCTGATGGCTAACCCTTTGACATTCCTGGCGACCCCTCTTGTATAGAAGAGCGGGTGGGTTAACCGGTCGTTAACCCGTCTGCCGCGCCAGGGAAGGGACCTCGACGGCCTTGCCGGCGAGCGCGTCCGCGACCTTGGCAAGGAGATCGCCCATCGAGAACGGCTTGGCGATCACGTCGTAGATCAGCGCGTCGAGGCCGTGTGCCCGCTCGCGCTGGTCGGCAAAGCCGGTCATCAGCACGATGGTGATCGCGGGGTAGCGCGCCGCGGTTTCGAGCGCGAGCGCGATGCCGTCCATCACCGGCATCTTGATATCGGAGAGCAGGAGGTCGAACGCTCCCGCGGCCGCCGCGAGGTGCTCGGACGCGAGCCCGCCATCCTCGGCGGCCGTCACCTCGTAGCCGGCGTGCGAGAGGGCCCGCTCGACGAACTGGCGCACGTTGTCGTCGTCTTCGGCAAGAAGGATCTTGGCCACTATGAATGTCCTCCCTCTCGAGGGGCGATTGGCGGATTGGCGGCGGTGCCGCCGGGTTGGTCAGCCGCGCCCGGTGGGTTAGCCGGGGGCGGCTGGTTGGCTGCGGCCGGCGTATCGGGCGCCGGCCCCGACCCACCATCGGCGGCGTCGAGGGTATCGGCGGCGGAGAGCTTGCGGCCCGTGCCGAAGGAGAGCCTGACGCTCACGGCGCCTGCGGGGGGCTGGCTGAGCCGCGCTTCAAACGGGACGGTGTCGCCCGGCCGCAGCTCGGTCGCCTTGGGCAGCATCGCCCATTGATAGAGAGCGTCGCCGCGCGGCCCGAGCAGCGTCACCACGACCTGCGGTACGGGTACTGCAGTGCCGCCGACCCCGGCGATGTCGCCGCTCACGGTCAGCACGCTGACGCCGTCGTGCAGCGCCTGGAGGGTCCGCACGCCGCGAAAATCGAGCCCGACGACGTTGACCCCGAGGCCGAGGGCGGCATAGACGCCAGCCAGCGCCGGAAACTGCGTCACGAGGGGAACGCGGAAGAGCACGCCCCCGGCGAGCACGGCCAGCAATCCGAGGCCGGCCACAAGGCGCGCCGTCCGGCGCAGGCGCGCCACGGGCAGCTTGTTGTGAAGCTCACGCTGGCGCTGCCAGAATTCGCGCTCGCGGCGCGCCTCCGCCACGGGATCGGCCTCGGCCGGCTCGGGGGGCGTGGCGGCCCGCTGCCGGGGCGCAATGGCCGCGGCGAGGGCCTGCAGATCGGGCGGTGGCTCGGCGACCGCGGCCGCTCCGGCGGCCGGCTGCCCGGCGCGCGCCAGCGCCTTGGCCTTGGCGGCGGCCTCCGCTTCGACATCGCTCGCCGCATCGGCCGTGGCAATGGCCGCGGCCTTGTCGCGCTCGCGCTGGCGGGCGGCGCGTTCCTCCTCTTCCGCCCTGAGCGCCGCGGCGCGGCGCGCCTGGTGGCGCCGCTCCTCGATCTCGAACTGCTCGTCGAGGACCTCCTCGGCGATCTGGCTGAAGTTCCTGGCCGGCCGGCCTTGAGGCAGGGGCTCGGTTCCCTGGCTCGAAGGCGGATCGGCGTGGGCCTGCCAGGAGCGGCCGCAATGCGCGCAGGCGACGTTGCGGCCCCTCGGGCCGATCGCGCCATAGGGCACCTGGTAGCGGGTGCCGCAGTGCGGACAAGCAATGACGACCGGCGCTGCTTCGGGTGCGGGCATGGCCGGGACGATAGGAAATTGGCGTTAAGACTCCTCAAACTCGCCCATCTCGTCGGGCTTATGAAGCCCGCGTCGAGAGCCCGGCGCTGCTATCATTCGGGGCACGCCTGATTCGCCGAGGGACAGGGTTGATCGAATTTTCCAATGTCGGGCTGCGTTACGGCCAAGGCCCCGAGATTCTCAAGGACCTGACGTTTCGCATCGAGCCGGGCAGCTTCCACTTCCTGACCGGGCCCTCCGGATCCGGCAAGACCTCGCTGCTGAAGCTGCTGCTGCTGTCGCTCAAGCCGACACGCGGCACGGTGCAGATGTTCGACGAGGACGTGACCCGCCTCGACCACGATCGGCTGCTCGAACTGCGCCGCCATATCGGCATCGTGTTCCAGGAATTCCGGCTGCTCGATCACCTGACGACGTACGAAAATGTCGCGCTGCCGCTGCGCGTCCTCGGCCAGCCGGAACAGCAGTACCGGGCCAATGTCGAGGAACTGCTCGAGTGGGTGGGGCTCGGGCAGCGCATGGACGCCCATCCGGCGCTGCTCTCGGGGGGCGAGAAGCAGCGCGCCGCCATCGCGCGCGCGGTGATCGCCCGGCCCGACATCCTGCTCGCGGACGAGCCGACCGGCAATCTAGACCCCGAACTGTCGCTGCGCCTCGTCACGCTCTTCGCCGAGCTCAACCGCACCGGCACCACGATCATCCTCGCAACGCACGAGCTGACGCTGCTCGACAGCTTCAATTTTCCGCGCATGGTGCTGAGCGATGGCGAGCTCGTCTTCCATGACTGACCTCGTCCGCTCCTCGCGCCCCCGGACGACGCCGATCGTGCCCGAGCGCTCCGTCGCCGGGCGCACGCTGATGCTGCTCATCGCCATCATGACGTTTCTGTCGGCGGTGACGCTGGGCGGCGTGGTGCTGGTGCAAAAATCGGCCATCGCCTGGTCGTCCGATGTAGGCCGCGAGGTGACCATCCAGATCCGGCCGATGGAAGGGGAGGTCATGGAGAGCAATCTCCGCCTCGCCGTGTCACTGGCGGAGGCGACGCCCGGGGTGGCGAGCGCGCGGGCGCTGACGCTCGAGGAGAGCCAGAATCTCCTCAAACCCTGGCTGGGCGAGGGGCTCGACCTGTCGACGCTCGAAATTCCCCGGCTGATCGCCGTGCAACTCTCCGACCCGCAGGACGCCGACATCGCCAAGCTGCAGAACGACCTCAAGTCGATCAAGGGGGCGAGCCTCGACACCCACGCGGCCTGGCGCCAGCAGCTCAACACGATGGCGGGCGCGATCGTCGTCTCGGGCCTTCTGGTCCTGGCGTTGATCGTCGTGGCGACGGTGCTCGCCATCATCTTTGCGACCCGCGGCACCATGGCGACCAACCGCGAAATCGTCGACGTGCTCCACTTCATCGGCGCCTCGAACAGCTTCATCGCCGGCGAGTTCCAGGGACGATTCCTGCTCATCGGCCTGCGCGGCGGCGTCTTCGGGGGCGTTGCGGCGATTCTCTTCTTCATCCTCATCGCGCTCGTCGCCGGAAATGCGGGGCCGACCGATGTCGGGGCCCAGTTCGGGGTGCTCTTCGGGCGCTTTTCCATCGGCTTCGACGGCGTCGCCGGCATCGCGGCGGTCGTTCCGGTGATTGCCGCGATGACCGCCATCACCTCGCGTCTCACGGTCCGCCGTTTCCTGTCGCAGATCTCCTGAGCCGCCATACGCAAGGGCGGCGGAGGCCGCGGAGGGAATTCCATGCTCGTGCAGGCCATCCGCTCGGCCGTGTTCTACGTGCTGTTTCTGGGACAGACGATCATCCTCGCCTTCTTCGTCGGCCTCTGGGCCCTGGCGATTCCCAGGGGCAAGCCGGCGCCGCGCGCGATGTGGGCGGTGGGGCGCTACTGGGGGCGCTCGAACACGGCGTTCCTGCGCTACGTGGTCGGCATCAGGACCGACGTCGAGGGGTCGCACAACATCCCCCCGGGGGGGTGCATCATCGCGTCCAAGCACCAGAGCGACTGGGACATCATCGCGCTCATCCCCTCGATGTCGCTTCCCGCCTTCATCGCCAAGCGGCAGTTGATGGACATCCCGTTCTTCGGCTGGGCGGCGCGGACCCTCAACACCATCTCGATCGACCGCAGCCTCGGTGGTGAGGCGATCCCCAAGATGCTGGCCGACGCCGCCGACAAGGTGGCGCACGGCTCGCAGGTGATCATCTTCCCGGAAGGGACGCGCAAGGCCCCGCTCGCCGAGCCGGGCTATCGCATCGGCGTTGCCCGCATGTACTCGGCGCTGAACGTGCCGGTCGTGCCGGTCGCGGTCAATTCGGGCCTGTTCTGGGGCCGCAACAGCCTCGTGCTCTGGCCCGGCACGGCCCGGGCGCGAATCCTGCCGCCGATTCCACCCGGCCTGCCGCAGGAGGAATTCTTCCGGCGCCTGGTCGAGACCATAGAGGACGAGAGCAACCGGCTGGCGCTGGCCGCCTACCGCGAGGGGCTGGCGCGGCCGATCCCGCCCGATCTGCGCGCCCGGTTCGAGGCGCTGGCCGCCGCAGAAGGCGAGGAAATTCCTTCCGGCCAACACTAAATATTGACCGTTTCTCCATCCTTATGCCTACATCTTGTTATGGTGTCGAAAGCGTCTTGACGCGCGTCGGCATTTTGTTCTAATTTTGTTCTCTTTTCGCAATTCCGGTGGGGCAGACGGATGATGGCGGTGGCGGAACGGTTCGAGGATCTCATGGCGGCCGCCCGGGCGACCAACTGGCGCGGCCGCTCCGGCCGCTACTACGCGCTCGAGGCGCTGCCGGTCGGACAGTTCTCGCTGGAGGAAAACAGCCTTTACCTTCTGGCGCGCGGCGCCGACCCGCTCTGGGTCGGGACGGAGGCCGACGTGGTCGGGGATGCCGCCCGGCGTGCCGCCTTCCGCACCGCATTGCGCGTCGCCAACAGCGCCTTTCGCATCGCGGCGCCCCCGGGGGAGGTCGAACGCATGACGATGGCGTGGGACCTCGAGGGGGCGGAGCCGGTCGCGGGCCTTACGCTGACTTAGCGAGGACCGCCTCGGCATCGGGATCGGGCGCCGTGAGTTCGGCGACCAGCCGCTCGAGCGCGCGGTCGCGAATGCCGAGTTCGCCAAGGTGCCGGGCGGTGTTGAGCACGTAGTCGACATTGGCGCCCGAAACGCCCACGCCCCTGCGCACCAGCCGCGCCTGCTCGGCGACGGTGAGGCGCCCGGCATATTGCTCGTGCCGCTCGTCCAAGAGATAGGCGAGCGCGGGCACGACGGTGCCGTCGGCGAGGCGCACCGGCCGCACGGTCTCGCGATAGACGCTCGTCACCAGCTCGCGCTCCCGCAAATACGCCAAGGTTGCCGGCCATATGCCGTCCTCGACGGCGAAGGCGAGGCCGCTGCAGGAGCCGCCCCGGGCGAGGCCGAAGACGAGGCCAGGCACCTCGGCGGTGCCGCGATAGTGATAGGAGTAGATGGAGAGGCTGCGGTGCGCGCCGCGCAGCAGGGCGCGCTCGCGGCGAACGAAATCGAAGCCCGGCCGCCAGATCAGCGAGCCATAGCCGAACACCCAGTGCAAGCCGCTCTCGTCCATCGCCCCCTACCTAGGCGGGCGCGGGGCGACGCGCAACCGCCGATGACGGCCCCCCGGCCGCCGGATAAGAAAGACGCCATGAGACGAATCACCCTCCTCGCCATCGTCCTCGTCATCATCATCGGCGGCTGGTCCGCTGCCTGGGTCTATGCCAGCGGCTTCATCCGCGGGCAGGTCGGGGCCCTGGCCGATGCCGATGGACAAACCGAACCCCGGCTCACCTGCGGCACGCTCGATGTCGGCGGCTATCCCTTCTGGTTCGACGTGACGTGCGGCGATCTCACGGCGACGCAGGGCGACATCTCCGTCAACATGCCGGAGCTCAAGGCGACGGTCCTCGTCTACGACCCGTTCCACGCCGTGTTCCGGGCCACCGGCCCCGTCGCCTATTCGGACGCCTTCACCGGCAGCAAGCGGCAGCTCGACTGGTCCCTGCTCGAAGCGAGCGCGCATCTCGTCGACTGGCGGATCGGGCGCATCTCGATCGTCGGCGACCAGTTGAAGCTCAGCGACACCATCGGCGGCGACACCTTGCTGGGGCAAGCCAGGCACGCCGAATTCCACCTGCTCGACATCCCCAAGCAGCACGACGCGGCCAAGCACCTCGCGGCGCTCGCGCTCTATGCCAAGGCCGACGACCTCAGCGTGCCGGACGCCGGCATCAGCGACGGCAAGTCGACGCTCGAGGCGGACATCTCCGCCCTGCCCGACGACGTGCGCACGTATGGCGACGGCGACCTCGTCCAGCGCTGGCGGGCCGCCGGCGGCAAGGTCAAGCTCGTCGGCTTCAAGGGGCAGGACGGCGAGCAGGATTTCGACGTGACGGGCAATGTCGGGCTGGATGCCGAGGCGCGTCCCGAGGGGCAGGTTTCGATCCGCTCGAAGGGCCTGGTCGAGCGCTTCGGCTCGCTCCTCGTGCCGCAGCAATGGCAGGGGGCGATCCTGGGCAGCCCGGGCCCCGACGGGCGCTACAGCCAGACGATCAACATGACGAACGGGGTCGCCTTCGCCGGGCTCGTGCCACTCGGCACGCTGCCGCCGCTTCTCTAGCCCGAGCCCTCAGGCGTCGTCGCCGCCGCCGTGCTCGCGCACCGGGGCAAGCGGCTCGACGTTGACGTCGGGCCCGGTCACCGCCGGATCGACGGCGTGCGGGCGGCCGAAATCGGGCGCCGAGGTCTCCTGACCCGCGTCGATGATCGAGCGCCGGATGGCACGGGTGCGGCTGAACAGGGCCTCCATGCCGGCGCCGTCACCGACGCGCACCATGCGCTGCAGCTTCGACAGGTCCTCGAGGAAGCGCCCCAGCATTTCGAGCACCGCATCGCGGTTGGTGAGGAAGACGTCGCGCCACATAACCGGATCGGAAGCGGCGATGCGGGTGAAATCGCGGAACCCGGAGGCCGAGAACTTGATCACCTCGGACTGGGTATCCTGCTCGAGGTCGGCCACGGTGCCGACGATGTTGTAGGCGACGAGGTGCGGCACGTGGCTGGTGATGGCGAGAACCATGTCGTGGCGCGCCGCTTCCATCACCTCGACCTTGCTGCCGAGCGCCCCCCAGAACGACGTCAGCCGGTCGACCGCTACCGGGTCGACCCCCGCGCCCGGCGTCAGCACGCACCAGCGGCCGATGAAGAGCTCGGGAAAGCCCGCCGCGGGGCCCGAATGCTCGGTACCGGCGATCGGATGGGCGGGCACGAAGTGGACGCCGGGCGGCACGTGCGGGCCGACGACCTTTTCGACGTAGCTCTTGACCGAGCCGACATCGGAGAGGATGGCGCCCGGGGCGAGCGCGCCGGCGATCTGGCGCATGACGCCCTCGTAGGCGCCGACCGGGGTGCAGAGGATCACGAGGTCCGCGTCACGCACCGCCTCGGCCGCGTCGAGCGTATAGAGGTCGCCGAGTCCGAGCGCCCGCGCCTCGTCGAGCGTCTCCGGCCGGCGGGTCGAAATCGCGATCGTCCGGACGAGGTTGTGCGCGCGGGCGGCGCGGGCGATCGAGGAGCCGATGAGGCCGATCCCGATCAGCGCCAGTTTATTGAACATCAGTCGGCGGGCCCCCTCGCCCCGAATTGCTGCAGCACCTCGACGAGGCCGCGCATGTGCTCCTCGCGGCCGATCGAGATGCGCAGGCCCTGCGGGATGCCGTAGCCCTGAATCTCGCGCACGATCAAGCCTTTGTCGCGCAGCGCGGAAAACGCGGCGCGGGCGGTCTCCGGGTCCGGGAAGAGCGCGAGGATGAAATTGCCCTGGCTCGGGATCACCCGGATGGCGTTGGACGCGAGGCTGTGCGTCAGCCAGTCGCGCCAGCGGGCGTTGTAGTCCCTGAGGCGCGCCGTGAACTCGGTGTCGCGGGCCGCGGCGGCCGCCCCCATCTGGCCGGCGACGCTGACGTTGAAGGGTCCCCGGATACGGTTGACCGCGTCGACGATATGGGCCGGGCCATACATCCAGCCGATGCGCTCGGCGGCGAGCCCCATCTTGGAGAAGGTCCGCACCATGACGACGTTCTCGGCCCGGTCGACGAGGTCAATGCCGGGGCCGTAGTCATCGGCGGTCACGTATTCGGCATACGCGGAATCGAGGACGAAGAGGATATCCGGGCGCAATCCGGCGTGGAGGCGCTCGAGTTCGGCCCGCGACAGGTACGTCCCGGTCGGGTTGTTGGGGTTGGCGAGGAACAGCACCCGCGTCCGCGGCGTGACGGCCGCAAGCAGCGCCCCGACGTCGGCGCGAAAATCCGCCTCGGGCACCATGACGATCTCCGCCGAGGCGGCGCGGGTGATGATGGGATAGACGTTGAAGCCGTGGCGGCTCATCACCGCCTCGTCGCCGGGGCCGAGATAGGCCTGCGCCAGGAGATGGAGGATGTCGTCCGAGCCGAAGCCGCAGACGATGCGCGCCGGATCGAGCCCGTGCACCTCGGCGAGCGCTTCGCGCAGCAGGCGGGAGCTGCCCTCGGGGTAAATCTCGGGGTGCTCGATTGCCGCGCGCATGGCCGCGAGGGCTTTGGGGCTCGCGCCGAGCGGCGATTCATTGGCCGAGAGCTTGACCGGGGTCACCCCCTGGGGGGCGTCCGAACGGCCGGGCGTATAAGGCGCGATGTCGAGGATGCCGGGCTGCGGCGTCGGGCGGTCGGGCATGGCGGGCAAAGCGGTGGTGGAAAGCGCCGGGACCATAGAGAAAGGCCCCGGCGAAGGCAAATCGTCGCGCCAGCCGGGCCGAACGGCGGCCGGTGCCGGGCCGAGGCGGGCTGCTCTCAGCGGTCGAAGATCTCCATCGCGGCGGGCGCGGGGGCGAGCGCCGGCAGGCGGACGTAACGCTCCTTGCGCTGGCGGCGCGGCACGGCGGGAAACAGCTCCTTGCGGGCGCGCACGATGGTGACGCCCGCCAGCGTCGGGCCGAAGAGCCGCCCGGCGCGCTCGAAACCCCTCGCCCAGCGCAGCATGAACTCGCCCCGCGCGGGCGGCAGAAACAGCGCATCGCGCCAGATCTCCGGCGTGAAGGAATGGTCGCGCAGGAGTTTTTCGAGCTGCGACTTGCTGAACGGGTTGCCGGTGCCGAAGGGGGTGTTGTCGCGCTGCGCCCAGAGGCCCCGGCGCCGCGGCACGACGACGATCAGCCGCGCACTGGGCGCCGCCACCCGCCAGACCTCGCGCATGAGCTCGGTTGCATCGCCGATGTGCTCGAAGACGTGCACGGCGATGATGAGGTCGACGGCGGCATCGGTCAGCGGCATCTCGAGCGGATCGGCGAGGGCGGTGACGGAGGGGCCTTCGCGCGGCCAGGCCGAGGCACCCTGCCGCGCCGGCATCAGGGCGATGACGCGCTCGGCGTCCTTGAGGGTGAAGCGTAGATAGGGGGTGGCGAAGCCGAGCCCCAGCACGCGCCTGGTGCGCACATTGCCGGCCATGTCAATGATCGGATCGCGCACCAGCGCGCGCGCGATCCGCCCCAGGGGGGACTTGTAGAATTCGATCAGCCGGGTGACATCCTCCATGCCGCGATTCTGCCGCAGCGGCGTGTGCTTGTCATCTGCCCTGCCGCGGGCGTTTTTCGCCGGCGGGGCTTTGCCCGAGGAGGCTTGCCGTGGCGTTGGTCGTCGACGTGTTCATGTGCCGCAAGGACAATTACGGCTATCTCGCGCACGACCCCGAGACGGGCGCCACCGCAACGATCGACGCGCCCGACGCCGCGCCGATCCTCGCGGCGCTCGAGGCGCGCAAATGGAGGCTCAGCGACATCCTCATCACGCACCATCACGACGACCACACGGCAGGCATTCCGGCACTGGTCGAGGCGTTCGGGGCGCGGGTTACGGGGCCTGCCGCTGAAGCGGACAAGATCCGGGGCATCGATGCCGGGGTTGCGCCCGGCGAGGAGATTCGCGTCGGCAATGCGCGTTTCGCGGTCCTCGGGGCGCCGGGCCACACGCTGGGGCACGTCGTTTACCACGAGGCAGCGGGGGGCCACCTCTTCACCGGCGACGCGCTGTTCTCGCTGGGCGTCGGGCGCATGTTCGAAGGCACGCCGGGGCCGATGTGGGCCGGGCTCGTGGGAATGAAGCGCCTGCCCGACGAAACCCTCGTTTATTGCGGGCACGAATATACGCTCGCCAACGCGAAGTTTGCGCTGAGCGTCGATCCCGACAACCCGGCGTTGCGCGAGCGGGCCGCCGAGGCCGAAGAGCTGCGCGCCCGGGACGCTTTCACCATTCCGGTGTTGCTGGGGCTCGAGAAGCGCACCAACCCGTTCCTCAGGGCAGATACCCCCGAGCTCGCCCGGGCGTTCGGCCTGGCGCCTGGCGATCCGGTGGCGGTGTTTGCAGCTCTCCGCAAGGCCAAGGACAATTTTGGCTGAGGCGCCGGCCATCGAGGCGCTGAGCTTTCGGCCGGTCGGGCGCGACAACTGGGCCGACTTC
>DASZTU010000077.1:0-14855 GCA_035547975.1 Devosiaceae bacterium
GCAACACCTCGCCATTCGGCGGGCCCTCGGCCGGTTACGGCGGCCCTGCCGGCGGATATGGCGGGCCCTCGGGCGGTTTTGGCGGTCGGGGCCCGTTCGGCGGCCCGGCAGGCGGAAACCGTGACGAAATCGGCGTCACCAACCGCGACCTCGAAACCTTCGAGCAGTTGCTGAGCCAGGTTCAGGACGCCTACGCACGCGAGGATCACCAGGGGCTGCGACGCCTCAGCACCCCGGAAATGGTCTCCTACTTCTCCGAGGAGCTCGCCGACAATGCGCTCAAGGGCTTGCGCAACGACGTCAAGGACCTCCGCTTCATCAATGGCGAGGTAAGCGAGGCCTGGCGCGAGGGTACCAAGGAGTACGCGACGGTCGCCATGAACTGGTCGGCGATCGACGTGATGGTCGACCGGAAGACCGGCGAAGTGGTCAAGGGCGACCCCAACACCCCGGTCGAGACCGTCGAGCTCTGGACCTTCGTCCGCGACAATGGCGGGCCGTGGCAGCTCTCGGCCATCCAGGACGCCCGCGCCAACTGAGAGGCCTCCGCAACGTTGCACCCCAGCCACCCCGGCCACCGCCGGGGTGGTTTTTTCATGCGCCGGCTCCCCGGCGGCCCGTCCTCCCCTCGGCGGGCCGTTTACAATTCCCCGCCTGCAAGCGTATCGTTTCCGGATTGGGCAAGAAGCGGCGCGGGCCGCCGGCCAAACGGGAGGAAAATCAGATGCGTTTGAAGACGATACTGCTTGCCGCAGCAGCAGTCGCGGCGTTGACGGTCGCCAGCCCGGCGCAGGACAAGAAGCTCAAGATCGGCTTCCTGCCGGGCGTCGTCGATCCCTTCTACCAGGTGATGCAGATCGGGGTCGAAAAGGCCGCCAAGGATTTCGGCTTCGAAGTCGTGACGCAGATCCCCCCGACCTGGGGCGTCGAAGCGCAAACGCCGCTGCTCAATGCCATGGTGGCCCGCGGTGACATCGACTACATCATCACGGCGCCGGTGGATAAGGACCAGATGGTCGCCCCGCTCAAGGCGGCGGTCGACGCCGGGATCAAGGTCATCACGGTCGATACCTTCCTCGGCGACGGGGACTATGCGAATGGCCCGGTGACCTTCCCGATCAGCTATATCGGCTCCGACAATGTCGAGGGCGGGCGCATCGCGGCCGACGGCCTTGCCAAGGCGATCGGCGGCAAGGGCACGGTCTACATCAACTCCACCAACCCCAACGTCTCGTCGGTCGAAGGCCGCGAGCAGGGCTTCAAGGACGAGATGGCCAAGAAGTACCCGGACATCAAGGTGCTCGGGCCCGACTACAACCTCGATGACATGAACAAGGCCGATCAGCAGACCTCGGCCGTGATCGAGCAGAATCCTGACCTCGCCGGCGTCTTCGGCACCAATGTGTTTTCGGCGCAGGGCGCGGGGACCGCGGTCGCCAATGCCGGATTGACCGGCAAGGTGCAGGTCGTCGCCTATGACGCGACCAAGGCGGCCATGGAGCTGATGGACAAGGGCACGGTATCGCTGGTCCTCGCCCAGAAGCCCTTCGACATGGGCTATATGGCGGTCGAGTTCGCGGCCGCCGATGCGGCGGGTGTCACCAGCCTTCCCAAGCGCGTCGAGACCGGCTTTGCCATTCTCGACAAGTCCAACGAAAAGGACCCGAACTTCTCGCGCTTCGTCTATCAGGTGCCCGGCCAATAACCCTCGTTGAAGGGGTGCCGGCCGGCCCATGCTGCCGGCACCCGTTTCCCTCACGCCGCCTCTCCTGGGACGGGGTCTGCCGGTGACCGACATTTCCTCCAAGGCCTCGCCCGCGGGCTCGCCGTCCATATCGGGCGCGCAGCGGCTGCTGCTCATCGCCAGCCGGGCCTGGGCCTGGTTCTTCCTCGCCCTCCTGATCCTCTTCTTCGTCGTTGCGGTGCCCCTCTACAGCCAGGGCATCAGCTTCCTCACCGTCCGCAATTCGCAGAACATCCTCGTCGCCATCGTGCCGGTGCTGCTGCTCGGGCTGGGCCAGACGTTCGTCATTATTTCGGCCGGCATCGACCTTTCGGTCGGCTGGGTAATGAGTCTCGCCTCGGTGCTTTCGGCCCTTGCGATCCGCGGGGCGTTCAACAGCGGGGTGCCACTGCCGATCGCGGTGATCATCGGCTTTGCCGCGGCCATCGCCGGCTCGGCCTTCGTCGGCTTCATCAACGGGGTGATCATCGCCAAGCTCAAGGTGCCGGCGTTCATCGTCACGCTCGGCAGCTCGTTCGTGGTGCGCGGCGTCGCCCTGCTGATGAGCGAGAACACCACGGTCATCGGCCTGCCGGCGGGCATCCGCGACTACGGCAATGAATCGCTCTTCTACTACATCACCGGCGAGCAGGGCGGGTTCTATGTCCTCCACCCGCCCCCACTCACGACCGACATGCTGCGTCACATGGACCGCATCCTGCCCTGGCCGGTGGTGATCACCATCGGGGTCGTCGCGCTCTCGATGTTCTTGCTGCACCGCACCCAGTTCGGCCGCCACACCTACGCCATCGGGGGGAGCCTTCAGGCCGCCATCCGGGCCGGCATCCCGGTCGATTGGCACGTCATCCGCCTCTATATGCTTTCCGCCTCGACGGCCGGAGTCGCGGGGTGCCTCTCGACGCTGCGCTACACCGCCGGGTCCGCCGTGATCGGCGATCCGCTGCTGCTCTCCTCGATCGCCGCGGTTATCATCGGCGGGGTGAGCCTCTTCGGCGGCGCCGGAACGGTGATCGGCACCGTGATCGGCTCGCTGATCATCGCCGTGCTGACAACCGGCCTCGTGATGCTCAACGTGCCCGCCTTCTGGCAATTCATCGTCGTCGGCATCGTCGTCATCCTCGCCGTGCTGATCGACCAGTCGCGCGACCTGATCATCGGACGCCAGCACACCGCGGGGCCCACATGAGCGATCCCATTCTCTCCATCCGCCACCTGACCAAGCGCTTCGGTGGGCTGGTCGCCGTCGATAACGTCGACTGGAACGTCTATCCGGGCGAGGTGGTGGCGCTGCTCGGCGACAACGGGGCGGGCAAGTCGACGCTGATCAAGTGCGTCTCGGGCGTCTATCACGCCGACGAGGGAGAAATCTTCTTCGAGGGGAAGCGCGCCGCCTTCGCGACCCCGATCGACGCCCGGCGCGAGGGCATCGAGACGATCTACCAGGACCTGGCGCTCGCCAACAATCTCGACGTACCCGCCAATATCTTCCTCGGCCGGGAGCTGAAGCATCGCCGGTTCGGCGGCCTGATCCGGACGCTCGACGACAAGACGATGCTGAGGGAGGCCCAGTCCGGTCTCGAGGCGCTCGACATCCGCTTTCCCACCCTGACGCAGCCGATCGAGAGCCTCTCGGGCGGGCAGCGGCAAGCGGTCGCCATCGCGCGCGCCGTCTATTGGCATGCACGCCTGATGATCATGGACGAGCCGACAAACAATCTGGGCGTCCCCGAGCAGAAGAAGGTGCTCGAACTGATCCGGCGGCTGCGCGACCAGGGGACGCCCGTCATCCTCATCACCCACGTCCTGCCCGACGTCTTTGCCGTCTCGGACCGGCTGATGGTGATGCATCGGGGGCGCAAGGTCACCGAGAAGAAGACGTCGGAGACCGATGCCGAGGAACTGGTCCAGTACATGGTTGGCGCGCGCGACGACAACTGGGTTGCCGCCTGAGCGGCTCAACGGACCGCCGTCCCGCTTTGCCGGCGCGAAGCTCCCGGCCCCACCCTCTGCTCGAATCGCGCGAGGGTCTGGCGGGGATGGGTAGCAAGATCAGCCCCGTCCCCGATCACGGTTGCTTGATGCGGCCTACCCGGCTCCGCCGTCAGCCCCGTCCGATGGGCCCCTCACAGCGCCCTCGATGACGCCAAAAGCGCTCGAGCTCGCATTGTTGGCCTGCTCGATGTGAAAGCCGTCGGCCAGCAGCCCGCGCCGCAAAAGCTCGCGGACGGCGGCCGCGCGGCTCGGCATCCGGTGCTTGAAGCGGAAGTCATCGATGACCGCAAGCTCTTCTTCCTCCAGCATGATCTGGAGGCGTTCGCCTCTGCGCAGCGGCCTGCCCTTTGCTGTCGTTTCCGACATACCCCTCCTCGATGTGTCAGCGCGCTGGCTACTCATTTACAGCAGAATGCGCCAAATGGCCATGTTGTTCCTTTGCGCCGCCCACTCATTGGCCTCTATGGTCGCCGGCGTCGCATTCCCCTCACTTCGTTTGTTCTCGACTGATTTGGCGGCGGGCGCGATAAACTCCGACATGCTGAAACCCGAAGAATTCGAGGCGAGCCGCCCTGCAGGATGCAGGCAATTGGAGCGGGTCCTCGTGCTGGAGGATGAGGGGCTGCTGTCTCTCATGCTCGAAGACCTCCTGCAGGAAGCAGGCGCCCGCGAAGTCGTCATCTGCCGCAACACCGCCGAAGCGCTGCGCCTCGTCGAGGCGAGTCCGATCGGCTGCGCCATACTCGACGTTTCGCTGCACGGCCGGCCCACCTATGATGTCGCCGATGTACTGGCGGAGCGGGACATCCCCTTCCTCTTCTGCACCGGCCTCAACCGGGCCGACCTCGAGGCGCGCCACAGCCATCGGCCGCTGCTGCTGAAACCCTATGGCGATGCGGAGTTCCGGGCGGCCCTCGCCCTGACACTGCGGCGATAGGGCCTGTCGGCGAGGTCGGGCCATCTGCATCTACGCCAGCACGCCCAGCCAGCGAAACACCAGCAGCAGCAAGCCGAGCCCCCAGAGGCTGCCGAACACGGCGAATGTCCGCTTCGTGACCCACTCGGGCAGGAAGGTGTCGAAGACGTGCCCCGTGCGCGCGCCATAGCGTCTGGCGAGTGAGGTGAGGGGACACCGAAAGCCATTTCCGGCAAAGACGATGCTCTCGGCGACGAGGAGCAGCAGGGCGACCCAGAGCCAGAAGCCGCTCCGCCCGGTCACGCCGGCGAAAAGCACGACGCAGATGGCGCCGACCATGGTGACGTAGATCGCGGTGTGGACGGTCCGGATGACGGTCAGTCGCTGGGCATCCTGCATGGCTTCCTCCGCGGCAAGACTTTAAGCCGCGGCGGGTGGCGCGCCTTGATCGGGCGCAAACAGAAAGGCCCGGGACTGATCCCGGGCCTTCGCATTCATTGACGTGATAGCGCGTTTGCCCGTTGGGGCGCAGCGACGAGCCTACTCGGCCGGTTCGGCCGGGGCCTCTTCCTTCGACCTTTCCTTGCCGGTCGCCTGGTCGACGACCTTCATGGAGAGGCGGACCTTGCCGCGCTCGTCGAAGCCCAGGAGCTTCACCCAGACCTTTTCGCCTTCCTTGACCACGTCGGTGGTCTTGGCGACGCGCTGGTCGGCAAGCTGGGAGATGTGGACGAGGCCGTCGCGCGAACCGAAGAAGTTCACGAAGGCGCCGAAATCGGCGGTCTTGACCACGGTGCCCTGGTAGATCTGGCCCACCTCGGGTTCGTCGGTGATCGACTTGATCCACTTGATGGCCGCTTCGATCGCCTTGCCGTCCGACGAGGATACCTTGATGACGCCGGTATCCTCGATGTCGACCTTGGCGCCGGTCTTCTCCACGATCTCGCGGATCACCTTGCCGCCGGTGCCGATCACTTCACGGATCTTGTCGGTCGGGATCTGGATGGTCTCGATGCGCGGCGCGAATTCACCGACGTGATCGCGGCTGGTGGTGATGGCCTTGGCCATTTCACCGAGGATGTGCATCCGCCCTTCCTGGGCCTGGCTGAGGGCGATCTTCATGATCTCCTCGGTGATGCCGGCGATCTTGATGTCCATCTGCAGCGAGGTGACGCCACGGTCGGTGCCGGCCACCTTGAAGTCCATGTCGCCGAGATGGTCCTCGTCGCCGAGGATATCGGACAGCACGGCGAACTTTTCGCCCTCGAGGATGAGGCCCATGGCGATGCCCGCGACCGGCCGCTCCATCGGCACGCCGGCGTCCATTAGGGCGAGCGAGGTGCCGCAGACCGTCGCCATCGAGGACGAGCCGTTCGACTCGGTGATCTCGGAGACGACGCGGATCGTATAGGGGAATTTCTCGATCGACGGCCGGAGCGGGTTGATGGCGCGCCAGGCGAGCTTGCCGTGGCCGATCTCGCGGCGGCCGGGCGAGCCGAGGCGGCCCGTCTCACCCACCGAATAGGGCGGGAAGTTGTAGTGCAGCAGGAAGTTCTGCTTCTGCGTCCCCTCGAGGCTGTCGATGAACTGCTCGTCATCACCGGTGCCGAGGGTTGCAACCACCAGGGCCTGCGTCTCGCCGCGGGTGAAGAGGGCCGATCCATGCGTGCGCGGCAGGACGCCGACTTCCGCGGTGATCGGGCGGACCGTCTTGAGATCGCGGCCGTCGATGCGGTGGCCGGTGTCGAGCACGTTCCAGCGCACGATCTTGGCCTGGAGGTTGTGCACGACCTCGCCGAGTTCCTCGGCCGAGACCTCGCCCGACTCGATCTTGGGCGCAAAATGCTCCTTGACCTTGGCGTTGGCCGCATCGACCGCGGCGTAGCGGGCCTGCTTCTCGGTGATCTTGTAGGCCGCGCGCAGGTCCGCCTCGATGAAAGCGAGGACTTCCTTTTCGAGCGCGGAGTGGTCCGGCGGATTGAAATCGCGCGGCTCCTTGGCGGCGAGCTCGGCGAGCTTGATGATCGCCTCGATCACCTTCTTGCTCTGCTCGTGGCCGAACATGACGGCGCCGAGCATGACTTCCTCGGAGAGCTCCTTGGCCTCGGACTCGACCATCAGCACGGCGTCGTAGGTGCCGGCCATGACGAGGTCGAGCTTGGAATCGGCGCGACGGTCAACCGGGAGGTTGAGCACGTACTGGCCATCGACATAGCCGACGCGCGCGGCCCCGATCGGGCCCATGAAGGGAATGCCGGAAAGGGTCAGGGCGGCCGACGCCGCGACCATGGCGAGCACGTCGGGGTTGTTCTCCATGTCGTGCTGGAGAACCGTCACGATGACCTGCGTCTCGTTCTTGTAGCCATCCGGGAAGAGCGGACGGATGGGGCGGTCAATGAGGCGCGACGTCAGTGTCTCGGCCTCGGTGGGGCGCCCCTCGCGCTTGAAGTAGCCGCCCGGGATCTTTCCCGCGGCGAAGTATTTTTCCTGGTAGTTGACCGTGAGGGGGAAGAAGTCCTGGCCGGGCTTGGCGGTCTTCTCCGACACGACGGTCGCGAGCACAACGGTCTCGCCCAGGGTCGCGAGCACGGCTCCGTCCGCCTGGCGGGCGATCTTGCCGGTCTCGAGGGTCAGGGGCTGGCCGCCCCAGTTGAGCTCGACCTTATGGACATCAAAGGATACGGGCATTTGTCATCTTTCCATTCTGCCGGCTGCGCGGGAACGCGGGGGCGTAGGAGCCCCGCGAACGCATCCGGTGTGCCCGCGACGGCATGCACCCCATGTGCAGCCGCCGCCCAAAATCGGCACGGTTTCCGCCGGCATGCCGCCCCTGGTGGGGCGGAGCGGAACATGGACAAGACGATGAGCTGTTCAGTTTGCCGCGCTTCGGGGGGACCTGCCCGCTCGCCGGAAGCGCCCGGGCCACGTACGGGGCCCTGAGCAGCCGATGATCTCGCCATGCTCCGCGAAGACCTCGCCGGCCTACGCGATTGTCCCCGATCGGGGATCATGGCACGGGGCGTGCCCCATGCCCTCAGTCTGAGGCGCCGTTGGGAGTGGTCGCGCCGGCGGCCGGAAACCGGCTACCACCTGTCGAAGCGGCGCTCTTCTGTCAGCGCCGCAGGCCGAGCCGGTCGATCAGCGCCTTGTAACGCGCTTCGTCGTGCTTCTTGATGTAGTCGAGAAGGCTGCGACGGTTCGACACCATCTTGAGGAGCCCACGCCGGGAGTGATTGTCCTTGGTGTGGGTCTTGAAGTGCTCGGTCAGGTTCGCAATGCGCTCGGAAAGAATCGCAACCTGGACTTCCGGCGAACCCGTGTCGTCCTTCTTGGTTGCATATTCCTTGATCAGAGCGGACTTGCGCTCAGGTGAAATCGACATCGGAACTTCCTTTCTGATGCGAGGAGTTGAGACGCTCGCCTCCGGGATGTCGTCCAGGGGGAGCCGCGCTGGGGCCGGAAACCGGCCACCTGCGGCGCATATAGGGCATTGGCGCCCCGATTGCCAGTTTTTTCTCCCGAGGCGGCGTGCCTGGTGAACCGCCACACCCGCCAGGCCAGGAGGGCCGGACGCCGCCCGCGGTCAACCGGGCGGGGTCGATCCGTCCTTGCCGACGCTGACGAAGGCGGCCGTCAGGGTGCCGTCGAACGCCTTGGCCGCCCGGACCACCACATGGGCGCCCACCGTCAGCGCATTCGCATCGGCATTGGAGAAGGTGACGATCGGCGTCCCCGAGGGAATCGTCACCGACTGCTTGCCGCCCTTATAGGTGACGGTCAGGGTGCGGTCGCTGGTGCCGACGACCTCGGATACCGTGCCGTTGGTCATCGTCGAATTCGGGCCCTGGTCCCATTTGTGGAAGCCGTCCCCGAGCCCGCGGGCCGACTCCGGAAAGACGGTGATCTCGACGGCGGTGTTGCCGCCCTTGCCGTCCGCCATGGCGCCGGCCCCGATATAGGAGCCCGGCTTGATCTCATCGACCGAGATCGGGATCGAGAGCGCGATCCGCGTCTTGGGCGTCAGCGTCACCGCGGTCTTTGTCCCGTCGCTCCCGGTGACGTCGAGTTCCGTCGCCGTCGCCGCCGCAATGGTGCCGATGACCTTGGCCGTGGGCGGCCGGGTGGATTGCGAAAGCGCCGGCTGAAGGCTGATGGCCAGCGCGCCAACCGCGATGAGGGCTGCATATTTTTGCATGGAAAGATCTCCGGCCGCGGGTGCCCTTATGTGAGTGGGATCGAGCAGCGCGGCCATACTGCCGTTTTCGCACCCTCTCGCCGATACACATTGTTTTGAGCCGGCGCGGCGGGAATAAGCCCCGAACTCGCGGCGCAAGGCCCGCTCCCGACGCGCCGGACTACCGATCAGCCGGCGTCGCGTTTTCGGCGACGCGCGCCAGGCGCTCCGACTTTTCGTGCTCGGGATCGAGGCTCCCCATCGGGATGCGGAAACGCCACTCGATGCCGTCGTCGTGCCAGAGGCGCTCCACCTCGGCGCCCAGCGAAGCCCCCACCATGTTTTCGAGCACCGTGGTGCCAAAGCCGCGCCGGTCGGATTGCTCCGGGGGCACCGGGACGTGTTCGCGCCAGACCAGCACGAGCAGTTCCCCCTCGATCCGCCAGTTGAGCTCGAGCTCCCCGACGCCGGCGGCAAACGCGCCATATTTGGCGGCGTTCGTCGCCAGTTCGTGCGCCGCCATGCCAATAATCTGGGCGGACTGGGTGTTGAGGCGCAGCGGCGGGCCCTCGAGGGTCACGCGACCGTCTTCGAGCGAGCAGAACGGCGCGATCTGCGACGAGAGAAGTTCCCTAAGGTCGACGCCCGCGATCCCGTGCGCCAGCAGCAGGTCGGTGGACCGGGCCAGCCCGAAGATGCGCTTTTCGAAACTCTGCACGAACTCCGGCACCGAATCGGCGCCGCGCGCCGATTGCTTGGCCATGGCGGCAATCACCGTCATCTGGTTCTTGCTGCGGTGCGCGAGCTCGCGCATCAGGAAGCGCACCTCGGCTTCGGCGGCCTGGCGCTGCCGCGCGGCCTGCGAGATGGCGCCCGACACCTCGACGATTTCGGTGATCGGATAGTCGCGCGCCGGAACGCTTTCGCCGACGCCGAGCCGCCGCGCATCTCGCGCGAGGCCTCGCACCGAGCGGGTCACCTCGCGCGAGAGGAGGAAGGTGACGATCGTCGCCGCGGCGACGATGACGATGCCGCCGATGATGAGCGTGAGGAGCGAGTTGCTGAGCGGCCGCTGGACCGCCGCGGCCGGCGCCCAGGCCACCACCCGCCAGCCGGTGTCGGAGGAAGTGGAGGCCATGCTGACATAGTCGTGGCCGTTGACGGCGGTCAGCCGCCATCGCTTGAGCCCTTCCGAGCCCGGATCGCGGTCGATGAAAAAGGGCGAGCCCTGGTCGACCACCGCGCCCGGAGAGGCGGTGATCACCTTGTTCTTCGAATCGACGATGCCGATGCGCCATCCTTCGGGCATCTGCCGCGTGAGCAGTGCCGAGCCGAGGTTGTCGGCATTCTGCGACATCACCAGCACGCCCTTGCCGCGCCCCGGCAGCGTGACCGGCATCAGGATCGGCACCACCCAGTCCTTGGCCGCCGGCCCAAAGACCACGTCGGAGATGATGATCTGGCCGGTGTCCATCGCCCGCTTGACGTTGGCTGCGTTGACGCTGCTGGGCAGGGGGACGCCGAAATCGAAGCGGGTGTTGAAGAGCGTCTGGTAGTCGGGGCCGATCAGGGCGAGGAAGGTGCCGGTGCCGGCGAGCACGGAGCGGGCGCGGCTATGGAGCTGGCGGAGGTCCTCCTCCGTCGTCATCGGGGAGCTCGAAAACCCCTTGAGGCTCGTAACCATGCCGTTGATCTGCCGGTCGACGGCCTGTCCCACCGCCTCCGTGGTGGCAAGGATCAGGGTCTGGACGATCTCCTGCTGGGCTTCGTTGTTGCGCTCGAGCAGGACGGCGGCAAACGCCATGACCGGGACGAATGCGACGAGCGCCAGGGCAACGAGGTAAAACGCGATGGGTCGCGACCGGCGCGTGCCCTCGGTCCGGGTAGGACCTGCCGAATCTGCCATGACGCCCGCCCGCCGAACTGGGTGAATCAAAGAGTAGACGATCCCAAGGGCTGAGGGCAAATTTTTGCCCTCAGGGTGAGGCGGCGGGCGGCGGACGGCCGGATCCCGGGCGATTGCCGCCTCCGCCCCGCTCTGCTAGAGCATCGGCCGGTCCGGACAGCTCGGAAACGGGAGCCTCACGTCCTTGTCGCCGCGTTTTCGAAGCGCAGAAGAAGCCCCTGCTTCTGCCGAAGGCGCTCGTCGGCGCCGGAGCGCCTCAAAACCGGGGGCCCTGCGGTGGCTCGAGGTAATCTTCGTCACCATGACGCTGGTACTCGCCGGCGGGGTGGCACGCGCCGACGATTTCACGCCCGCCGAGCTGGTCCTGATGAAGCTCTTCGGCAGCGACCCGATCACGCCCGAAATGTTCACGGCGAATTTCCTCGCCCAGGTCTCGATGCCGCAGATCCTTTCGGTTTTTGCCAAGACGCGGGCGACGGTGGGTCCGCCCGTCTCGATCGAAGAGGCCGGCAACAGCTACATCGTCCACACCGCAACCTACCGCATCCCGGTCGATATCGGCCTCGACCCGGACGGGCGGGTCGCGGCGCTGCTGCTCCACCCGGCGGTGCCGACCTTCGCCACGATCGACGATGTGTTCAAGGCGATCGACGCGCTCAAAGGCCAGGCCGCCTATCTCATCACCCGCAACGGGGAAGTGCTCCACGCCAAGTCGCAGACGCAGCCGCTGGCCGTGAGTTCAGGGGTGAAACTGGCGGTGCTCGCGGCGGTGGCCGACGAAATCGCGGCCGGCCGGCTCGCCTGGGACACCATCGTGCGGCTCGGGCCAAACGACATTTCGCTCGCCCCCGGGGTGCTCCAGACGATGCCACCCGGCTCCCCGCTCACCGTGCACACGCTTGCCGCGTTCATGATCTCGCAGAGCGACGGCACGGCGACGGACGCCCTCCTCGATCTCGTCGGGCGCGACAAGGTCGCCCGCGAGGCGGGGACCGACTTCGTGCTCAAGACGAGCGAGTTCTTCAAGCTCAAGGCGGACCCGGCGCTGCGCCTGCGCTTCACCGGTGCCGACACAAGCGCGGAAAAACTCAAGGTCGCGGCGGACATGGCAAAGATGCCGCTGCCCAACCCCGCCGACACGGGGGCGCCCCTCGATTCGGGCGTCGAATGGTACATGCCGGCGACGCGCCTATGCGAGCTCATCGGCAAGGTCGCCGGTCTCGACGTCTTCGTCATGAATCCCGGCGTCGCCCGGCCGAACGACTGGACGCAGATCGCCTTCAAGGGGGGCAGCGAGGTGGGGGTCGCGAGCCTCACCAGCGCCCTCACCGACAAGGCCGGCAACCGCTACTGCGTCACCATGACGCTCAACGACCGCACCGCGCTCGACGAGGATCGGCTGACCTCGCTCTATGGCGCGCTGATCGACAAGCTCGCGGGACGCTAGGCGCCCTACCCGCCGAGGATCACCCGGCTCGGCCTGAACTGGCCCTGCGCCACGTAGCCGATCGCGATCGCCTGGCCCCGGCAGCTCACCCAGGCTTCGTCGATTTCGATCGGCGCACCGGCCCCGGTCAGCAGCACGGGGTTGCCGTTGCGGATCACCGATGCCTCCGCCGGTGAGAGTTTCAGCTCG
This sequence comes from Devosiaceae bacterium, assembly GCA_035547975.1. GTDB lineage: Bacteria > Pseudomonadota > Alphaproteobacteria > Rhizobiales > Devosiaceae > DASZTU01. The sequence continues at coordinate 12,369 of DASZTU010000077.1, forward strand.
GGCACACCCGCGAGTGCGGCGGCGACGGGCTGCAGCAGCTTGTGGCGCTCCTCAGGCGGGGTCGCCTCGAGGCTCGCAAGGGTCACGGACTGGCCGTCGGTGAACGGCCCCACCGCGGCGCGATGAAGCTTCGAGACATGCCCCCGGGTGCCGAGCGCCAGCGCGAGATCGCGGGCGAGGGCCCGGACATAGGTGCCCTTCTGGCAGGCGACCTCGAACGTTGCGCTTTCCGCGTCGTGCGCGGTCAGGGTAAAGCTCTCGATGACCACCGGGCGAGGCTCGAGCGCGACCGCCTCGCCGGCGCGGGCGAGGTCGTAGGCGCGCTCGCCCGAAACCTTGATGGCCGAAAATGCCGGCGGGGTCTGCATGATCTCGCCGGTGAAGCGGGGCAGGAGCGCCTCGATGGCCGCCGCCGTGGGCCGCACGTCGCTTCTCGCCAGAACTTCGCCTTCGGCGTCGTCGGTCGTGGTCTGCGCACCCCAGGCGACGGTGAAGCGGTAGAGTTTTTCACCGTCCTGGATGTTGGGAACGGTCTTGGTGGCCTCACCGAGCGCAATGGGCAGGATGCCGGTCGCGAGCGGATCGAGCGTGCCGGCATGCCCGGCCTTTTTCGCCGAAAACAGCCAGCGCACCTTGCCGACCGCCTGTGTCGAGGTCATGTCGAAGGGCTTGTCCAGCACCAGCCAGCCGGAGATGTCGCGCTTCTGGCGCCTGGGTTCGTTCATGCCTTCGGTTCCCGGCCGCAAGATCGGACCGCCTTCTTGTTGCGAAAGGTTTGCCGGCCGGCGCACCTATTCCGGATCGCGCTCCGGGTCGTCCTCGTCGGGATGGAGGTCGCGCTGCACCCGCTCGGATTTGAGCAGGGCATCGATCCGGCCATAGGCCTCGAAGGTCTCGTCGACGAAGAACCTCAGGTCCGGGGCGAACTTGAGGTCGAGCTCGGGCGCGATCCGCCCGCGGATGAAGCGCTTGTGCCGGTTGAGCGCCTCGACGACCGCGTCGGCCCCCTCCCCGCCCAGCGGCATGACATAGGCGCTCGCGAGCTTGAGGTCGGGCGAGACGCGAACCTCGGGCACGGTGATGATCTTGCCCTCGAGCGCCGAATCCTCGATCTCGTCGCGCGCGAACAGGGCGGCCAGTGCATGGCGCACCAATTCCCCCACGCGCAGCATGCGCTGGGTCGGGCCCGACGGCTTGTGACGGTCTTTTGCCATTTGCGAACCTAAGGTTCTCGTCTCACGGGTCGATGCGCGGCGCTCGGCGAAGCAAAAGGGGCGCGGGTCTCAGCCGCGCCCCGAAGCCTGCCGTCGGGTGCGCCCCTAGAGCGTGCGCTGCACGCTCTCGACGCGGAAGCACTCGATGACATCGCCCTGGCGGATGTCCTCGTAGTTCTCGAAGGCCATGCCGCATTCCTGGCCGGCCGGCACTTCCTTGACCTCGTCCTTGAAGCGCTTGAGCGTCTTGAGCTTGCCTTCGTGGATGACGACGTTGTCGCGCAGCAGGCGCACGCCGGCACCACGCTCGACGATGCCTTCGGTGACGCGGCAGCCGGCGACCTTGCCAACCTTGGAGATGGTGAACACCTCGAGGATTTCGGCGTAGCCGATGAAGGTCTCGCGCCGCTCGGGCTTCAGGAGGCCCGACATCGCGTTCCGCACGTCATCCACGAGGTCGTAGATGATGTTGTAGTAGCGGATCTCGATACCCTCGCGCTGGGCGAGATCGTTCGCCTGCTTGTTGGCGCGGACGTTGAAGCCGATGATGATGGCGCCCGAAGCCTTGGCCAGCTGCACATCCGATTCGGAAATGCCGCCGACGCCCGACATCAGGATCTGCGCCGAGACCTCCTCGGTCGAGAGCTTGTTCAGCGAGGCGTTGATCGCCTCGACCGAGCCCTGCACGTCGCCCTTGATGATCAGCGGGAACTTGGCGATGCCCGATGCCTTGAGCTGGTTCATCATCTGCTCGAGGCTGGTTGCGCCGCCCGAGGTCTCCTTCTCGCGCAAGAGGCGCTGGCGATACTCGGTGACCTCGCGGGCACGGGCCTCGGTTTCGACCACCGAGAAGCGGTCGCCCGCATTGGGCACGCCGGTGAAGCCCAGCACCTCGACCGGCGTCGAGGGCAGCGCCGACTTGATCTGGTTGCCCTTGTCGTCGATGAGGGCGCGCACGCGGGCCCATTCGCCACCTGCGACCACGATGTCGCCGACGTTGAGCGAACCGCGCTGCACGAGCACCGTCGCGACCGGACCCCGGCCGCGGTCGAGCTTGGCCTCGATGACGAGGCCCTCGGCACGGCCCGTGGCGTTGGCCTTGAGATCGAGCACTTCGGCCTGCAGCAGGATGGTCTCGAGGAGCTTGTCGAGGCCGGTCCGTCGCGCCCTGTGCAGGTGCTGGGCTTCACCAGCGTTCCCGACGCCGGCGACAACTTCCTCGCCGTCCCCGAAGACCGGGTGGCGCGGCAGATCGCCGAGCGGCGCGCGGCCC
>DASZTU010000078.1:0-2864 GCA_035547975.1 Devosiaceae bacterium
CCGCCGTCGCCGGGGGCGGGACCTGCGCGGTATCGCCGGCCGGCCCGGAGTCGTCGCGCGTGCCGATCGCGGCGACGATCCTGGCGTCGGCGGCGGGCGCGGCAGCATCCGGGCGCGGCGCGTCGGTTCCTGGCAACGCGCCGGCCTTTGCGCCGGAAGCTGCCGGATGAGCCCCGCCTGCCGGCCCGTCCATCCCAGCCGGCACCGGAAGCGTCGGCGCCCCGATGGTTGCGCTCGGAGCCTCGGTCTGGCCTTTGCCGCTGGCGGCAGCGGGGACGGCCCTCGCCGACGGCCGCCGCGCATCCAGCAGCGACTGCACGGTCCTGTCGAGAATGCTCGCATCGCTGTCGCCGGGGGCGGCGAGTTGCGCGAGGAGCTGGGGGTTCGCCTCGGCGCTCTCGAGCTGCTGGCCAAGAGCGGCGAGCTTCTGGGCGAGATCGGGCGAGGCCTGGGCGACATTCCGGCTCGCGGTGGCGAGCGCGTCGGCAAGCCGGGCGATGCCGGGAAGGGGCGCACTGGGGTCGGCGTCCGACGCTGCGGACGCGCCGGGGGCCGCGGACCCGTCAGCGTCGGGCCGGGGGGTGGTCTTGCCGCCGAGGGCGGCGATGTATTGCCCCAACTGCTCGGCGGTGAGGGGACCGGCCGACTTTGCCGAGGAGGCGGCCCCGGACGCGGCCGAAGATCCGCCCCCGTTCGCGATCGACGTCAGGGGATCGAGCCCGGCGCTGCCCTCGGGCATCGCCGTCCCGGCGGGCGCGGCACCGGAGATGAGCGCCGCGATCGCGTCCACCGTCCGGCCCAGAGCCTCGAGCAGCTCCGGATCGGGCGTTTCGCCCGTGTCGAGCTCGTCCTTAAGGTCCTTGAGCTGCCTGGTCAGTTGCTCAAGGAGCGACTTGCCCTCGCCGGACGACCGCGCCGCAAGGGCGGCCTTGGGATCGAGCGCGGTGGCGAGGGGAATTGGAAGCGCCGGTGTTGCATCTGCACTCGCTGCGGCCGGCTCGCCGGCAGGCGGCACCGTGGCGGCGGCCCCCGCCAGCAACTGGTCGATCAGGGCGGCAAGAAAGCCCGCCGGGCCGGCGCCATCCGGCTGCGTGCTCGCGGCAGCACCGCTCCCGGCCGGGGCGGAGGATCCGCTCGCAGCCGGTGTGGGTGAGAAGCTGATGGTCAGATGCGACGTCAGGTTGGCCTCGGACACAATGATCCGCAGGGAGCAATGCAAACTTGATGCCAGCCCGAAGGTGCCGGATTTTCCTCGGATTTCGCGGCTTCCGACGAGGGTGGGCCCAGGCCCGGCCGGCAATTCTTGCCGCCCCGGCGCTTTCCGCCTATACCCGCGCCCGTTCACTGGGGCCTTGACCCCCAACTGGATGCATATCGATGGATCTCAATTCGCTCGACCTGCCCAAGCGGCCCGAGGATACGCGCGTTGTCGTCGCCATGTCCGGCGGGGTCGACAGCTCCGTGGTCGCGGGACTCCTTGCCCGCGAGGGTTACGACGTCGTGGGCGTCACCCTGCAGCTTTACGATCATGGCGAAGCGACGCACCGCCGGGGGGCCTGCTGCGCCGGCCAGGACATTCACGATGCGCGGCGCGTGGCGGCCAGCCTTGGCATTCCCCACTACGTGCTCGACTACGAGGATCGCTTCCGCAACGCAGTCATCGAGCCCTTCGCCAATGCCTATCGGCAGGGCGAGACGCCGGTGCCTTGCATTGCCTGCAACCAGTCGGTGCAGTTCGTCGACCTCATGGAGGTCGCACAGGACCGGGGGGCCGACGTGCTCGCGACCGGCCACTACGTGCAGTCGCGCCTCGAGGGCGGGCGACGCCGGCTCTTCCGGCCCGTCGACGTGTCGCGCGACCAATCCTACTTCCTCTTTGCCACCACGCAGGAGCAGCTCGATTTCCTGCGCTTTCCGCTCGGCGGCCTGACCAAGCCCAGGGTGCGCGAGCTGGCGCGCGAACTTGGCCTCGAGGTCGCCGACAAGCACGACAGCCAGGACATCTGCTTTGTCCCGCAGGGCCGCTACGCCGACGTCATCCGCCGCATGCATCCCGAAGCGCTTGCGGCGGGCGACATCGTCCATCTCGATGGCCGGGTGCTCGGCCGCCATGACGGCATCGTCAACTACACGGTGGGGCAGCGCAAGGGCCTGGGCCTTGCGTCGGACGCCCCGCTCTACGTGGTGAAGCTCGATCACCGGCAGGGCCGGGTCATCGTCGGCCCGCGCGAGGCGCTGATGACCCGGACGGTGCGCCTGCGGGACGTCAACTGGCTGGGCGAGCCCGCACAGCTTCGCGCCGCGGGGGGCAACGGCCTGCCGGTCGAGGTGAAGGTCCGCTCCACCCGCCCGCCCCAGCAGGGCGCGGTCCGGCTGCAGGACGGAGATATGTTCGTCACGCTGTTTGCTGGCGAGCACGGCATCGCGCCTGGCCAGGCGTGCGTCTTTTATGCCGACGACAGCGAGACCAGCCAGGTGCTCGGCGGCGGCTTCATCGCCGAAGCGATCCCCGAGGCGCTCGTCGCCTGAGGGTTCTGTTGCCTGCAATTTGATCGATCCGTTTACCGATTTCTCGGAGCTTGATGGTCTCAATCGAGAGATCATCGGAGCGCAAACCGTATGTTTCGGGTGGACGACCGCTACATCGAAAACTCAGGCCGCATCCGCGGAATCAGGGACGACCATCGCGGGCTCGCGCTCAGGCTGCAGCAGACGGATAGGCGCGGGGAGGGCGACGAATTTCGCCTCTTCCGGCGCGGCCGCGAATATGTGCTTTTTGCCACGGCGACGCGCTCGCGCACCGGCACCGGTGAACTGACGTTCCATATCGAGCACGGCAACCTTGCCGACGACGGGGCGGGGCT
>DASZTU010000079.1:0-10933 GCA_035547975.1 Devosiaceae bacterium
TTGCCGCAGCAGAAAGGCAAGATGGATTCCCGCGTGCGCGGGAATTACCGTTGGGGCGGAGGCTCGGGAGGCGGTGTTTTGCGGAGAGAGTTGGGGTCGCTCACGCGACGTTCCTCGTCATCCCGGGACCCTTGCCTCTCGTTCAGTGACCACGACCTCCGGCCCCCACCTCGCCCCCTGTCATCCCGTCGCTCGGCCTGATCCGGGGAAAGCGAGGACCACCCTCTTTTCACCGGCGCTCGCCCCTCTCGGGGCAGTCGAAAACCGAAAACTCTTCCGCCTGAGTGTCTCCGCCTCGTCTCTCGTCTAATCTCGGTCCGCGGGGGCAAACGCCTGGTCAGGTGAAGGGAGCAGCAACATGATCGGCGAGAAATACCTACCGCTCAGAAATCTCCTTCAGCGACAAGCTGCGGGCCTGGTGACCCTGACCTTTGAGGAGATCGAGGGCATTTTGGGTTCGCCGCTCCCGATCAGCGCGCGCAAGCATCAGGCATGGTGGTCGGCCAACGTGCCACGCCGCTCGCAGGATCATGCCTGGATCGAGGCGGGCTGACGGTCGACAAGGTGGATCAGGACCGCGGCATCGTCACCTTCCGGCGGCTCTAGCCGGCCTCGCCGCCCGCCCCTCCTGGCGCGGTGGTTTGGAGGACCGGGTCCGGTCCCGCCATGACGCGCCGGCCGGGCGGCGCCGGACCTCGCCCTTCGACAGGCTCAGGGTGAGGTCCTCCCGGGGGGTGAGGTCGCCGCGAGGACACCGCCCCCTGGTGAGCGCGCGCGGCGTGGCAATTTCCCCGACCTCATGGTGAGCCCGTCGAACCATGGGCCGGGTGCACAGAGCCTTGCGTCCCCTCATGGTGAGGTGCGAGCGCAGCGAGCCTCGAACCATGAGGCCCCACAACCCCAGCGCCGGCCGTCTCCCTCCCCCTTGCGGGGAGGGGTCAGGGGTGGGGGTTCGCCACACACTCGGTGCTCGTGTCCACCCCCACCCGGCTGCCGCCACCCTCCCCACAAGGGGGAGGGAGACCCTTGGCACGCGCCTGCCCTACCACAATCGCCCCGCCCAATGCGGGGCGTTCGCCAGCGCCGGCTGTCACCCTCCGCCTCAGCCCCCCCTCCCCCTCCCCTCCCGCGAAAAAAATCTGTCCCCGGCCCCGCCGGCCGGCGCTAGCGTGCCCCGACTGGCCCCGCGCTGGACGGGATCGCGAGCGAACGGTTTGCGGGGGCAGGATCGGGTGGAGGGTGTCGCGCCCTCCTTGCCGAAGTTCCGGCCGGCCGGATGCCCGCCGGGGCGCGTTTTCCGGGCGAACGGTGGCGATACCGCCGCCTTGCGAAAAAGCGCGCCCCCGGGGGCGAGATCCGCCCCTGGCGTCACCGCCTCCCTGACGGCGGTCGCCCGCGGTTCCGGGGAAGTCCCCGCGGTCCGCCGGAGCGAGGTGGAAATGCCCGGTCGCGTCGGCGGGCCAGCGGCCCGTTTTTCGCGGACGACCGCTCGGGGCTTCTGGCCCGCCGGCGCAGTCCTTCCTGAGCCCACCCCGGGGATCACCGTCCCCCCGGGCGCCTCGGCATGCCCGCCCGCCATCGCGGCCAATCGCGGCAACCCCTCGTCGCCCCGCCCGTTCCTCGCATTCAATCCAACACGGAGAACGCCGATGGCGAGCGCGCATGAAACCGAAAAATCCCCGGCCGAGCTCGAGGCGCGGGTCTGGGAGCTGGCCGAAAAGCTGCGCTTCTGCATGTTTTCGACCTGGAACGGCGACAAGCAGCACCAGCGGCCGCTGACCGCCATGCCCGACAAGGAGGCGGGCGTGATCCACTTCCTCGTCGACGAGAGCGGCGCCAAGAACTGGGAAGCCGAAAAATACCCGTCGGTGGCGCTCGCCTTCATGGATCCCGGCAAGAACGAGTATCTGACCATCGCCGGCGAGGCGGGGCTCTCCAACGACCGCGAAAAAATCCGCGAGCTGTTCACGCCCTTCGCCAAGGCCTGGTGGGACTCGGCCGAGGACCCGGCCATCCGCCTGCTCACCGTCTATCCGAGCGAAGCGGAGATCTGGGAGGGGCCGAACCGGCTCGTCGCCGGCGCCATCATGCTCGCCGCCGCCGCGACCAACCGCCGGCCGCCGGTCGGCGACCACGGCGCGGTCCGGATGTAGGGCACGGCGACCGGGAGCCCGCATCCGGCAGGGCCGGGGCAAAAACCGTAAGGCCGAGGCCTTGCAGCCGGCGCGGCCTGCCGTTTCCGCGTGGGATGCAGACGCCGGGGCGCTCGCAGGGGCGCCCCGGCGATTCTATCCCCCGCTCGCCTGCCGGCCCTAAGCTCCGGCGCGTGAACCCACGCAACTCAACCGGCTCGCGCCCGATGTCCCCCGCCTTACCGCCCCCGCCCGGCACGGGCCGGCCTTTCTCCTTGCCTCCCCGCGGCGCCGGTGTTCTCCTTTTTCGATTGCCCCAGCGGGAAGGAACGCGAAATGACGACCGATCATCGGGCGCGGGCGGCGGCGCTGCGCGACAGGGCCGAAGGCAGCGGGGGCGAAACGGCAGGTTCCCTCCGCCGGGCCGTTCTGGCGCGCGCCGCCGGCGGGGCCGCCCTTGCGCCGCCTTACGATGCGCTCGTCGCCGACGTCGCCGAGGCCTCGCATCGTGTCACCGACGCCGAGGTCGCGGCGGTGCGTGCCGCAGCCGGCAGCGACAAAGCGGCGTTCGAGGTGGTGATGACCGCCGCGATCGGCGCGGCCCTGCTGCGCTTCGAGCGGGCGATGGAGGTGCTGGAGGAAGCCGACCGTGCGGCTCGCTGAGATCGACCGGGGCGACACCCTCGGGCACCGGGCGCTGATCCGGTTCATCTCCATGGTCTCGGGGATGCGCCTGCCGGACGCGGCGCGGGTCGCCTTCTATCACCGCGGCTTTCTGAATGGCACGCTCGGCGAGTGGACGCACGAGACGATGCGCGGGGCGAGTTTCTGGTCGATCAGCGAGCGCGAGCTCATGGCGGCACTGGTCGCCAGCTGGAACGAGTGTCCCTTCTGCGTCGGGGCGCACCGCGCCATCGCCATCAAGGGGATGCCACGCGCGCTCGCCGACCAGGCTCTCGCCGACTATCGCTCGTCCCTGATCACCGCAAACCTCAAGGCGACGCTCGCCTTTCTGGAGAAGATGACCAAAACGCCCAAAAGCCTTGGTCCCGCTGATGCCCGCGCGGTGCTGGATGCCGGCGTCAGCCGCGCCGCCTTCGAGGATGCGATCGCCGTCGCGACCCTTTTCGCGATCATCACCCGCTATGCCAACGCCCTCGCCTTCGCCATTCCCACCGAAGCCGAGTTCGACAAGGCCGCGACCATGCTGCTCAAGCGCGGCTATCGGTGATCGGTGCCGGTTCTTGACAGCGGCGGCGCCGAGCGGGCTTCCTCGACGCCAAACCCGGAGGCAACCCTGATGCAGCTCGACCACGTCAACATCCACGCCTACGACCAGGAAAAGCTGCGCGACTTCCTGATTGCGCTGCTCGGCGTCGAGGTCGGGCCGCGGCCGCCCTTCGATGTGCCGGGCTACTGGCTCTACCTCGACGGCCGCCCGGTGATCCACACCTGGCTCAAAACGACCCCGCGGGGGCCGGGCTGGGTCGACCACGTCGCCTTCGGCCCCTGCGGCGATCCCGACCAGAAGCGCGAGGCGCTCCGCGCGCTCGGCTTCCCGTTCCGCGAGACGCGCCTCCCCGCGAGCGACATCATCCAGTTCTTCGTCACCGGCCCCGAGGACGTGAAGATCGAGCTGCAATGCCGGCGGGAGTGAGCGGTCGGGGGGCTTGCGCGGCGGAGCGCTTTACCAAAACTTAACGCAACCGCTTGGGGGCGCCGGGAATTGGAAGGAGTATGATCAAAACGCGACGGAACGCCGCAGGGCCAAGCCGTCGAAACGAAGAGGAAACACGATGCTCAAACCACTCGCCGCAATTGGCCTATCGGCCGCTGCGCTGTTCGTTACGGCCGGGGGTGCCCTCGCCGACCCCGGCGCGGCCACTGCCTCGGTCAATGTGCGCACCGGGCCTGGCGTTCAATATCGTGTCGTCGACGTGCTCTATCCCGGGGAGCCGGTCGACATCGGCGACTGCGAACTCGGCTGGTGCCACATCACCCATGACGGCCCCTCCGGATGGGTGTCGGCCCGCTATCTGACGGGCGCCGACTATGGTCCGGTCTATGAGCCCGCTCCCGTCTACGAGGAGCCGCCGGTCTATATCACGCCGCCCCCGATCTATATCGGACCGGGCCCGCATTACCGCTACCACAACTACCCGCATCGGCCGCACATCCCGGGCCCGCCGCACCACAACCCGCCGCCCAACAACAACCCGCCGCCGGTCAAGCCGCCGCACAACTGGCCGAACCCGCCGACGAGCGGCAACTTCCCGAAATTCCCACATCCGGGCAATTTCCAGCCGCGGCCGCACAACAACAACAACAATGGTGGGGATTTCTGCCAGCTCCATCCGACGGTCTGCCAGAACCACCAGGGGCAGTATCAAAAGCCCTGACCATCGCGAATCGTGTCGCCGGCGGCCGCTTTCCTGGCCCGCCGGCGACACGCGAAAAAACCTCCCGGACAGGCCCGGGGTTCAGATTGGGTTCAGTTTCGGCGTGATCTAACCCACGCATTGGCACCAAATGGCCAGTAACCGAAAGGACCAGAGATGAACCTCAAGAAGATGCTGATCGGCACGGCGATCGCTGCCGCGGCCTTGATCGGGACCGTCGCCGCCGCGGACGCCGCGGTGATCCGGTATGGCACGTCGATCTACGCCAATCCTGGTTGGGGCAAGATCGGGTTTGTCCCCGCCGGCACCTGGGTCGACATCCAGGGCTGCACGCGGAATTATTGCTGGATCGAGAAGCCGGGTACGGACGGGTTCGTGCGCGCCAGCGCCATCGGCTGGGACCGTGGCTTCGACTACAACTGGTGGTTCGCCCACCCGCATTCCGGCTGGCGTTGGGGTGGTCACCACATGGGCCCGGGCATCGGCGTCCAGATTCCGGGCGGCCCCGGTATCTTCGTCCGGCCCTGACGATCCGCGGCAACGAATCGCCGCAATCGGCTATTCCTATGGCGCCGCCTTCCGCGAGGAGGGCGGCGTCCGTCTTCGGGAGAGTGTGAGTTGCGCTTTCATCCTCTGTTCGCCGGCGCCGTCTTTGCCGCCGTCGCCTTTCTCGCGCCGAGCCTCCCCGCCGAGGCGGCGACCGCCCGCGCCAGCGATCCCCTCACCATCTACGCCGGGCCCGGCTCCTGGTATGCGCCCATCGGCCGGCTGCCGCAGGGCGCGGTCGTGACGCTCGCCGAATGCACGCCGCGCAGCGTCTGGTGCCGCATCGAAGGCGGGGGATGGGTGCTCGGCAGCTATCTCGTCGGCGCGGCGGCGAAGGTGGAGGCCACCCCCTGGCGGCCACTGGTCAACCCGTTCTATCGTATGTTCCCCCACCGGCACCCCTTCTTCGCCGTGCCGTGACCCCCTCACTTCGTGGATTTCCCGTCATGAAGCCTGCCCTGCTCGCCGCCGCCTTCCTCTCCGCCCTCGCCCTCGCCTCGCCGGTCCTGCCGGCCGAGGCGGCCACGGCCCGGGCGAGCGACAAGATCACCATCTTCGCGGTGCCAACCGATGACTATTCCCGCGTCGTCGGGCTGCTGCAGGCCGGCGAGGTCGTGACCATCGACACCTGCAACGCGCAGGGCACCTGGTGCCGGGTGTTCCACGACGGCCCGACGGGCTGGGTGCTGGCGAGCTTCCTCATCGGCGCGCAGGCCAAGATCGAGGCAACGCCCGGCCGCTCGCTGACGGCGCCCTGGTTCTCCGAGGACGCCGATCTCGGTGTCCCCAAGGGCAACGGCTGGTAGCCGTTACTCGACCCGCAGCCGCTCGACGTCGATGCCGCGCGAAACGAGCGGCTCCCGGCTCTTGCGGACCAAAATCTCGTTCATGCCGTAGAGCACGAGCGCCGCAACGACGATGGCGACGCCAAAACCCTGGAGACCGTTCTGCGTCGCCGCGAGGATCGCGGCGACCAGACCCACCACGGAGCCGGCGAGGAGCGCCATCAGCCGCCGGTCGTTCTCGATCCGCAGGTTCCGCGCTCCCGAGAGCAGCAGGTCGCGCAGTTCTTCATCGGACATGGCGGCCAGTTCCGGGTTCGTCCGCTCCCGGCGGATCGTCGCCATGTACGCTTCGACCCGCCGCTCGATGACCGACTCCCGTTCGGCTGCGGCCCGGCTCCCTATCATGCGCATGGCGAATGTTGCAGCGCCGAAGATCACCAGCACCAGCAAGGCGAATTCGAGCAGGATGCCCATCGGACGGTCCTTTCGGTGTGAGCCATGAATAGGTGCTTCCGGCCCCGCTCGAGTTCAAGCGCGCCGAAAACGCTATTCGTGCGGCCCCGGCACCTGGACCGCGCCGATCGGGTGCACGGCGCGGCGCCGCTCGCGCGCCATGACGACGAGCCCCGCGACCGCGATGATCCCCGCCCCGACGAGCGAAATGGGGTCGATCAGGTGTCCGAAGGCGAGGAAACTCAGGGTGATGCCCCAGGGCAGCGCGAGATAGTTGAACGGCTGCAGCAGGCTCGCGGGCGCGAGGGAGAGCGCCTTCATCATCATGCCGTGGGCGAGGATCATGGTCACCATCAGGACGGCCATCAGCCCCATGGCGCCCGGCGTCATCGGCTTCCAGAAGAAGACCCCTATCGCCGTCGAGAGAACGAACCCCACGAGGCCCGCAAAGAGCATGCTGGTCGAGGTCGAATCGAACAGCGCGACGCGGCGCGTCAGCACGATGTAGACCGCGTAGGCGGCGGCCGAGCCCAGCGCGAACAGCACGCCTGCGTCGATCGGCAGCCCGCCCGGGCGGAGGATGACCAGAGCCCCCGCAAAACCCACGAGAACCGCGCCGATGCGGAAGAGGCCGACCCGCTCACCGAGGATCGGGACGGCGATGATGGTCACGATGAGCGGGTAGACGAGGCTGATCGCCTGCAACTCGGCAAGAGGGACGGTGCGCACCGCCGTGCCGAACATCCAGATATCGGCGATGAGCAGCATGCCCCGCAACGTCTGCAGCAGCGGAAAGCGCGATTTCAGCGCCTGGCGCAACGGTCCTTGCCGCAAGGCGAGAAACAGCGAGAAGATCGCGAATGCCCAGTATCGCAGCATCACGACCTGGAACGGCGAATAGTCCTGCACCAGGATCTTGGACACGGCGTCCTGGACGCCGAAGATCAGGATGGCGAGCACGGTCAGCGCCATGCCGAGACCGAGATTGTCGCCGATCCGGGCGCCGGACAGATTCGTGGTGGTTCCTGACATGAGGCACCGTCATAACCCCCTCGGGGCGCCGCTCAAGCGAAAAGCGCCGGCCCGGAACGCCCCGGGTCCCCGCCCCGTTCCGTGGCGTGCCATTCGCCTCCCCTTCCTGCTCGCCGCCGTGGCCGCCTTAGGCTGCACCAAGGCCGAAGCCGCCGAGCAAACCTTCGGGGACTGGACGGCGGCGTGCACGCCCGACGGCTATTGCGTCGCGAGCACACCCGGCAGCGGGGCCACAGGCGACGGAGGAGCCCCGCTGCGCATCGGCCGGCTGGCTCAGGGCACCTATTGGGAAATGTCCGTCGCGCTGGCCAGCCCAGTCGCGCCGGCCGAGGTGGAGGCAGCGCTCGACGGCTGGAGCGTTCGCTTCGCCTATCCCGCCGAGTTCGCGCCCTACGGCGACGCAGGCGACTATTTCCTCCTCGGCCGCAATGCCCAGGCGCTTCTCGACCGCCTGCCCCACGGCCAGAGCCTCGAGTTGAACGTCAGCGATCCCGGCCAAGCCGGGACACCGACTCGCTATTCGCTCGCGGGTCTCGCGCAGGCGCTGATCTGGATCGACGGCGAACAGGGCCGCATCGGCTCCGAGCGGGTCACGGGTCCCCCGCCCGACGGCCTCTTTCGCGCCGATGTGCCTGGTGCCGCCTGGATGGCGCCCGCGCTCGCCGCCTTCTTCGGCCGGTGATTGGCGCGACTCGCGAAAAGCCGCACAATCGGGACCATGAACGCAAACACACCACCCGGCGTCGCGTTGGTGACAGGCGGGGCCGACCGCATCGGCGCGGAGATCGCCCGGCACCTCGCCCGCGCCGGCCACCCGGTCGTCATCCATTACAACCGGTCGCGGACCAAGGCCGAGGCCCTCGCGGCCGAAATAGCGGCTGCCGGCGGGCGGGCGGCGTCGACCGGGGCGAACCTCACCGCCCGGGACGAGCGCGCGGGGCTGATCGCCGCGGCCGCCAAGCCCTTCGGACCGCTGGCGGTCCTCGTCAACAACGCCTCGGTCTTTGCCGCCGACTCGGCCCTCGACCTTGTGGAGCCGGTCTGGGATACCCATTTTGCGGTGCACGTCGAAGCGCCTGCGTTCCTTGCCCGCGACTTTGCCGCGGCGCTCCCGCCGGGTGTCGACGGCAACATCATCAACATCATCGACGCCCGCGTGCTCGACCTCTCGCCCGCCTACTTCAGCTACACCCTGAGCAAATCCGCGCTCTGGACCATGACCCGCACACTCGCCCAGTCGCTTGCGCCCCGCATCCGGGTCAACGCCATCGCGCCGGGCCCGACCCTGCCCTCGCCGGCCGCCGACACCGAGCGCTACCGCCGCCGCCAGGCCGACCTGCCGCTCGGCCACGCCGCGACGCCGGCCGAAATCGCCGAGGGAGTCTTGATGATCCTTGCGGCAAGGAGCATGACCGGGCAGATGATTGCGCTCGACGGCGGCGAGCACCTCGAATGGCCCGCCCGCCGCGGGCCGACGCCACGCGACCGAAAATGACCGACAGCAAGTCCGGCCCGGACATCATCCGCGCCTTCGTACGAACGCTCCCCGCATCGCCCGGCGTCTACCGCATGCTCGATGCGGAGGGCGAGGTCATGTATGTGGGAAAGGCGCGCAACCTCAAGGCGCGCGTCACCAACTACACGCGCCCTGAAAACCTCGACACGCGCCTGCAGCGGATGATCGCTTCGACGCGCTCGATGGAGTTCGTCCGCACCGAGACGGAGAGCGAGGCCCTCCTGCTCGAGGCCAACCTCATCAAGCGCCTGAAGCCGCGCTTCAATGTCGCGCTCCGCGACGACAAGAGCTTCCCCTATATCCTGATCGCGACGGACCACGAGGCGCCCGAAATCCTGCTGCACCGCGGCACCCGGCGGCGCCCCGGCCACTATTTTGGTCCCTTCGCTTCGGCGGGCGCGGTGCGGCGCACCATCACCTCACTTCAAAAGGCGTTTCTGCTGCGTTCCTGCACGGCGAGCTTCTACGCCTCACGCACCCGCCCCTGCCTCCTGCATCAGATCAAGCGGTGCGCGGGGCCCTGCACCCGCGAGATCGCCCTCCCCGACTACGCCCACCTCGTGGAGGAGGCGGTGCAGTTCCTCTCCGGCAAATCGAAGTCCGTGCACGCCCAGCTGTCGGCCGAAATGAACGAAGCGGCGGAAAACCTCGATTTCGAGCGCGCCGCCTCGCTCCGCGACCGCCTCGCGGCGCTTGCCCTGATCCAGAGCAACGGCGACATCATCTCGCGCACCGTCGAAGAGGCCGATGTGTTCGCCGTGGCGCAGGAGGGCGGCCAGTTCTGCGTCCAGGTGTTCTTCTTCCGCGCCTACCAGAACTGGGGCAACCACGCCTTCCGGCCTCGGGCCGACGCATCGATCTCGGAGGCCGCGGTGCTCGAGGCGTTCCTCGGACAGTTCTATGAAAACCGCACCCCGCCGCGCCTCGTGCTGATCAGCCACGAGCTGAGTGAACCCGAGGTGATGGCCGAAGCGCTCGGCAGCCGCGCCGGACGAAGGGTCGAAATCGTGGTGCCCCGGCGCGGCGAAAAGAAGGATCTCGTCGACTACGCCCTCAACAACGCCCGCGAGGCGCTCGGCCGCCAGCTGGCTGAAGGGGCGACGCAGAAGCGCCTGCTGGAAGGGGTGGCCGAAACGTTCGGGCTCGACGAGCCGCCGCGTCGCATCGAGGTCTACGACAACTCCCACATCCAGGGCACCAACGCCATCGGCGCCATGATCGTCGCCGGCGAGGAGGGCTTCTCCAAGAAGCACTACCGCACCTTCAACATCCGCTCGACCGACCTCACGCCGGGTGACGATTTCGGCATGATGCGCGAGGTGCTGACGCGGCGCTTCACCCGGCTGGCCAATGAAAGTCCGGACGGCGGCGAAGACCAGGCGACCGGCATGCCGGACTGGCCGGACGTCGTCTTCATCGACGGTGGACAGGGCCAGCTCAACGCCGTGCTCGGGGTGATCCGGGAACTCAACCTGCCGCGCGAGGTGACGTTCATCGGCATCGCCAAGGGGGAGGAGCGCGACGCCGGGCGCGAGACCTTCTTCATGGAGGGGAAGCCCGGCTTCAAGCTGCCGCATCGCGACCCCGTCCTCTACTATGTGCAGCGGCTGCGCGACGAAGCGCACCGCTTCGCCATCGGCACGCACCGCGCCCGGCGGAAGAAGGATACGATCAAGAATCCGCTCGACGAGATCGAGGGCATCGGACCGGCCCGCAAGCGCGCCCTGCTCAACCACTTCGGCTCGGCCAAGGCAGTGGGTCGCGCCTCGCTCGCCGATCTCGCCGCCATCCCCGGCATTTCGAGCAGCATGGCGCAGCTCGTCTACGACCACTTCAACCGGAGCGGATGAGGCGGTAGGACGGCCAGGAGCCCGTGTCGGCCTTCAAAGATCGGGGAGCCGCGCCGATGATTGCCGCGCGGCTCCCCTGACCTTAGTCAGCCATCGCGGGCTGCTGCACCGTCAGCACCCGCAGCACGTGGTCACGGCCGTCGCGGGCCGTCCAGGTCGTCGTCTGCTGGGCGCGGAGGCCGAGCAGGGCCGTGCCGATGGGCGTCAGGACGGAAATCCG
>DASZTU010000080.1:0-5711 GCA_035547975.1 Devosiaceae bacterium
TGGCGCGCGAGCTTCACGAGCGCCGCATCCCAGGCCGCTTCCTCGGCGAGGACCAGCTCCCGGGGCGCATCGGCCCGGTAAAGCAGGAGGTCGTTGCCGGCATATTTCACGATCTCGTCGCGAAAGGCAGGGGTCTTTTCGTCGCCGCTTTCAAGGGCCGAATTGACCAGCCGGACGATCGGCATCGTCTCGGCGTCGATCCGTTCGCCCTGCGCTGCCCATTCCTCGGCCATCAGCCGGGCGAGCGCCTCGCTTTCCACGACCACCGGTACGCGGCCGGGGGTTCGCGTCGGGCGACCGTCGAGCAGCACCGCAAACCCGCCGTCGACGCGACCTAGGCCCGTTTGCGTATAGAACCGCTTCGGCAGCTCCTCGCCGCGCGCGTGCTTCTGCGCCCGGCCGTAGCCGTCGTCGCGGTGCTTGTCGGCGTCTTCGAGAAATTCACGCATCTTGCCCCAAAAGCCGGTCGATGGCCGGCTCGAGCTGGTCGAACCGATCGATGACGATATCGGCGCCGGACGCCGCCAAATCAACCGGCAGGTGGTAGCCCCAGGCGACCCCGATGGCCGCCACGCCGGCCGCCCGCGCCATGTGCATGTCGTGCACCGTGTCGCCGACCATCACCGCTCGGCCAACGTCCACGCCCGCCTTTTGGATGGCGACGTCGATCATCTGCGGGTCGGGCTTGCCGCGGTTGTGCGTCGGCGTCTCGATCGAATGAAACCAGTCGAGGATGCCGTGCGCGTCGAGCAGCGTGGTGGTGCTGGCATGCCCCTTGCCGGTCGCGACGGCCAGAATGGTGTCGGGCCGGTGGCGCAGCCGCTCGAGCGTCTCGAGGGCATTGCGGAACAGCGGCTGGCGGTTCGCGCCACCGCCGCGGCGCTCGTACTCGCGGCGGTAGCTCGCGAGCAGCTCGTCGACCCGCCGCTGGTCAGCACTGGGCGCGAGTATGCCCATTGCCTCAGGGGCACTGATTCCGGAAATGGAGCGGATCGCGGCCTCCGTCGGAATGGGTTCGCCGACCGCCTCGAACGCCGCCGTGACGGTTTCGACGATCAGCGCCACGGAATCGACGAGCGTACCGTCGAGGTCGAAGATCACCAGCCGCATCAGTCCTCCGGGTCGATGTCCTGGACATCATAGCGGTCGGCGTCGAAGCCGAGCGCTTCGAAGGTCGTGACCATGTGGGGCGGGAGCGGGGCGGAGACATCGAGCGTCTTGCCCGAGCGGAGCGGCAGGGTGATGCGGCGGGCATGGAGGTGGAGTCCCCCGCCCAGCCCCTCTGGGGCTTCCCAATTCTCGATATTGAAATATCGGGGATCGCCGAGGATCGGCGTGCCGAGCTCCGCCATGTGGACGCGCAGCTGGTGCGTCCGCCCCGTCATCGGCTTCAGGGTGACCCAGGCGAATTTCCGGCCGGCCGTGTCGGTGGTCGAGTAGAAAGTCACCGAGTGCACGGCATCGGGCGTACCGTCGGGCACCACGATCATCTGCTCGTCGCCGTGCGGGCCGGGCCGCTTGAGCAGGAAGCACGAAATGCGGCCCTGCTTCGGCTGCGGCTGGCCCACGACCACGGCCCAGTAGATCTTGCGCGCCGCGCGGCTCTTGAACACCTCGCCGAAATGGGCCGCGGCGGCGCGTGTCTTGGCAACCACGAGGCAGCCCGATGTATCTCGGTCGAGCCGGTGCACGAGGCGCGGCGCCTCGCCCTTCCTGTTGGGCAGGCTCTTGAGCAGCCCATCCATGTGCCGCGTCGTGCCGCTGCCGCCCTGGCTGGCAAGCCCGTGCGGCTTGTTGAAGACGTAGAGATCATCGTCTTCGTAAAGAATGAGACGGCGCAGGAACTCGGCATCGCCCGGGCTCGTCCTCGGCTCGGAACGCAGCGGGACGGCCGCGTCGATCGGGGGGATGCGCACCTGCTGGCCCGCAACGAGGCGGGTCGAGGTCTTGACCCGGCCGCTATCGACGCGGACCTGGCCGGTCCGGATCATCTTCTGCAGCGCGCCGAACGACAGCTGCGGGAAATGCGCCCCGAACCAGCGGTCGAGGCGCATGCCATCCTCGTCGCGCGCGACGGTCTGGAGGCGTACTCCGCTCACGGCGAGACCCCCATCCGCATCACCAGCAGGGCGAACCAAAGCGCGAACAGGCCACCCGCGACCGAGACCAGTACATAGAGGGCGGCTGGTCCGACCGAGCCGCGCTCGAGCATGCTGATGGCATCGAGCGAGAACGAAGAGAAGGTCGTGAAGCCGCCGAGCACGCCCACCGCGAAGAACAGCCGCGCCTCGTTCTGCCAGTCGGGCAGCAGCCGTGCCATGAGGCCCACGAAAAGGCCCATGAGGCAGGAGCCCACGATGTTGATCAGCAGCGTCCCGAGCGGAAAGGCATCGCGCCACAGATGGCCGACGAAGACCCCGCCGCCATAGCGGAGCATCGAACCAATGGCGCCGCCGATCGCAACGAGGACGTAGGGGAACATGGGTGGGAACCGTGTCGTGACCGGCTTCGCTTACGCCGGGCCAGCCCGCCAGATCAAGGCCGGATCAGCCTTCGCCCGTTTCGCCATCGGCCTGCCGCTTGGCCCTGAGCTTCCTGAAATAGTCGAGGCGCTTGGCGACGTCGCGTTCGAAGCCGCGCTCGACGGGTCGGTAGAACTCCTGCCGGCCGATCTTTTCCGGAAAGTACTCCTGCCCGGAAAACCCCTCGGGGGTGTCGTGGTCGTAGATGTAGCCTTTTCCGTACCCCTGCCCCTTCATCAGCCTGGTCGGGGCGTTGAGGATCGCCATCGGCGGCATCGGCGAGCCGGTCTGCCTCACCAGGGCGGACGCCTCGCCGAAGGCCGTGTAGACCGCATTCGATTTCGGCGCGACCGCCAGGTAGACGACGAGTTCGGCCAAGGCCAGTTCACCTTCGGGTGTGCCGAGCATCTGGTAAGCATCGCGCGCGGCGATAGCGAGCGGCAGCGCCTGGGGGTCGGCCATGCCGATATCCTCGACCGCCATGCGGATCAGCCGTCGCGC
Source organism: Devosiaceae bacterium (assembly GCA_035547975.1). Classification (GTDB taxonomy): domain Bacteria; phylum Pseudomonadota; class Alphaproteobacteria; order Rhizobiales; family Devosiaceae; genus DASZTU01. The sequence goes on from DASZTU010000080.1 coordinate 3,024, forward strand.
GAGGAACAGCGGGTCCTCGCCCGCGTCGATCATCCGCGCAAAGTAGTAGAGCGCCGCGTCGGGATCGGACCCCCTGACGGTCTTGTGGAGGGCCGAAATCAGGTTGTAGTGGCCATCCTGCTTCTTGTCGTAGATCGGCGCCCGGCGCTGCACCACGGCCAGGAGCCCCGGCTTGTCAAGAATTTCCCCCGGACGGGCCGCGGCGAAGACCTCTTCGATCAGCCCCAAGAGGGCCCGCCCATCGCCGTCCGCAAGGGTGAGGAGGGTTGCCCGTGCCTCCTCGTCGAGCGGCAGCACGGCGCCCGTCCGCTCCTCCGCCCGGGCTGCCAGGGCCGCGAGATCCTCGAGCGAAAGCGGCTCGAAGCGCAGCACCTGCGCCCGGGAGAGGAGCGCGGCGTTGAGCTCGAAGCTCGGGTTTTCCGTGGTCGCGCCGACGAGCACCACCGTGCCGTCCTCCATCACGGGCAGGAAGCCGTCCTGCTGGGCGCGGTTGAAACGATGGATCTCGTCGACGAAGAGCAGAGTCCGGTGACCGGAGAGGCGCTCGAAGCGGGCTCGTTCGAATACCTTCTTGAGGTCCGCCACGCCGGAAAAGACCGCCGAAATCTGCTCGAAGCGGAACCCGACGGCGTCGGCGAGGAGGCGCGCCACGGTCGTCTTTCCGGTGCCCGGCGGCCCCCAGAGGATGAGCGAGCCGAGCCGCCCCGAGGCGATCATCCGGCGCAGGGCCCCGTCGGGGCCGAGCAGGTGCCGCTGGCCGATGACCTCGTCGAGGGACTGCGGCCGCAGCTGGTCGGCGAGCGGCCGCCCCCTTCCCTCTTCCGCCGGCTCGCCCTCCGCCGCGAACAGGTCAGCCATCGACATAGGCTCGTATCATCTGACCCTGCCGCTGGATGACGATCTGCCAGCCGCTGACACGCTTCGAAGCGAGCTGCTTGAACGTCGCTGCATCGGTAACCGGGGTGCCGTTGAGGCTCAGCAGGATGTCGCCCTGCATCAGGCCCATGCCGTCGGCGGGGGAGCCCGATTTCACGTCCTTCACCACCACCCCCTTGGCGGTGAACGGTAGCCCGAGCTCCTGCGCAACCGCAGGCGTCAGCGTTTCCGCAGTGGTACCGGCAAATCTCGTATTGCCGGAAATGGTGACGGTTTCCCCCTCGCCGCCCGGCGCCGGCTCGAGCTTGAGGCTCGTCTTCATGGTCTGCCCGCCACGCAGGAACGTCAGCTCGGCCGTCGACCCGATGGGTTTTGTGGCGATGCGATAGTTGAGCGCCTGCGGCTGGTCGACATCGACGCCGTCGATCGAGAGGATCACATCGCCCGACTTGAGCCCGGCCGTCGCCGCCGGCCCGCCATCGGCCACTTCGGTCACCATGGCGCCGCGCGGCGGGTCGATGTTGAGGCTCGCGGCAATGTCGTTCGTCACGTCCTGGAGGCGCGCACCCAGCCAGGGCAGGATGAGCTTGCCGCCGTGCTCGCCGGCATTGGCGACGGTCTTGGCCATGTTCGCGGGGATGGCGAAGCCGATGCCCACCGAGCCGCCGGAGCGCGTGAAGATCGCGGTATTGATGCCGACGAGCTGCCCCTTGAGGTTGATCAGGGCGCCGCCGGAGTTGCCCGGGTTGATCGCGGCGTCGGTCTGGATGAAGGCCTCGTAATCGCTGCTTTCGACCCCGGTGCGCTGCAGGGCCGAGACGATGCCGCTCGTCACCGTCTGGCCGACGCCGAACGGATTGCCGATGGCCAAGACGAGATCACCGACCTGCAGCGAATCGGAATCGGCGAATGGCAGGGCTGGGAAGGTCTTGTCGGGGTTCTTGATCTTCAGCACCGCAAGGTCGGTTTTGGCATCGTTGATCAGCACGTCCACGTCGTACTGGTGCCCGCCCTGCACGGCGACCTTCACGTCGGTGGCGCCGTTCACCACGTGGCTGTTGGTGACGATGATGCCTTTGGGGTCGACGATGACGCCCGAGCCGAGCGACTGGCTTTCGCGCGGGCGACTCTTGAAGAGGGGGCTGTTGCCCCCGAAGAAGCGCTCGAAGAACGGATCGTTGAAGAAGGGCGACGTGCTCTGCTGGGTGATCGTGGTGGCATAGACGTTCACGACGGCGGGGGCCGCGGCCTTGACCACCGGCGCAAAGCTCAGCTGGATTTGCGCCTGGCTGGCCGGCACCTCGCGGACGACCGGCGCCGCTGCTTCGGCGAGCGTGGTGGCCGAGGGGCGGACCGGCGACGGGGTCGCAAGTTCCGCCGGCGCGGCCACCTGCGGGGCGGTCACCGAACCACCCGTTGCGGCGGATCCGACCTCCGCCGAGGCTATCCGCGGCCAGGCCGATGTTATGGCTCCGCCCGCGACCAGCACGGCGAGGGCAAAGAGCAGCGCGAGAGAGCGAGAAGACACGGGCGGGCTCCAGTCTGGACGGCAACGATCGATGCGGCGAAATTCCGACAAGCGCCGGGATTCTGTCGCCATTGTGATGTCATGTCCCGGTGCTGTTGTCGCAAGATTGCGCATTGCCGAGCAAGGCAATGGACCCTATATGCAGCCGGTTTTCTCTCCCCTCGAAAGGTCCGCTCCATGACGGCCGAGACCAAGATCGTTTTCCCCACCACCTCGGCCCTGATCGCGGCCGAGGCGCCTGATTTCCCGAGCTTCCTGTTTTCCGAGCGGGAGCTGCACAAGGC
>DASZTU010000081.1:0-5132 GCA_035547975.1 Devosiaceae bacterium
ATCTGGCTCTCCGAATAACCGAGCGTGCGCAGCGCCGGGGGCACTGCCCGGTTGATGATCTTGAAGTAGCCGCCGCCGGCGAGCTTCTTGAATTTCACCAGCGCGAAATCGGGCTCGATGCCGGTCGTGTCGCAATCCATCACGAGCCCGATGGTGCCGGTGGGCGCAATGACCGAAACCTGCGCGTTGCGATAGCCGTGCTGCTCGCCGAGGGCGAGCGCCTCGTCCCAGGCGGTCCTGGCGCGGGCGGAGAGCGCCGCGTCCTTGAGCGAGGCATGGTCGAGCGCGACCGGGTTGACCGAAAGGCCTTCATAGCCGGTGGCGTTGCCGTGCGCGGCGTTGCGATGGTTGCGGATGACCCGCAGCATGTGCTGCGCGTTGCGCTTGTAGTCGCCGAAGGGGCCGAGCTCGCCGGCCATTTCGGCCGAGGTCTTGTAGGCGATGCCGGTCATCACCGCGGTGATCGCGGCGGCGATCGCCCGGCCCTCCTTGCTGTCGTAGGGGATGCCCGACGTCATCAGCAGCCCGCCGATGTTGGCGTAGCCGATGCCGAGGGTGCGGTAGAGGTACGAGCGCTCGGCGATGGCGCGGCTCGGGAACTGCGCCATCATCACCGAGATCTCGAGGACGATCGTCCAGAGGCGCGTCGCGTGCTCGAAGGCGGCGACGTCGAAGGTCGAATCCGGGTTGCGGAAGGGCAGGAGGTTGATCGAGGCGAGATTGCAGGCCGTGTCGTCGAGGAACATGTATTCCGAGCACGGGTTGCTGGCGACGATCGGGCCGGCCTCGGGTGTCGTGTGCCACTCGTTGATGGTGGTGTGGTACTGGATGCCCGGATCGGCCGAGGCCCAGGCGGCATAGCCGATCTGGTCCCAGAGCTCGCGCGCCTTGAGCGTCTTGGTGACCTTGCCGGTGATGCGCGCGGTCAGGTTCCAGTCGCCGTCGTTCTCGACGGCCTTGAGGAAGGCGTCCGTGACGCGGACGGAATTGTTCGAGTTCTGGCCGGATACGGTGAGGTAGGCCTCCGAATCCCAGTCGGTGTCGAAGACCGGGAATTCCATGTCGACAAAGCCTTGCCGGGCGAACTGGATGACGCGCTGGATGTAGTTCTCCGGCACCATCGCCTTCTTGGCCGCGCGCACCTCGCGCTTGAGCGCCGGGTTCTTGGTGACGTCGAAGCAGTCCCCCTCGGGCCCCTCGCAATTGATGCAGGCCTTCATGATGGCCTTGAGGTGCTTTGAGACCACCTTCGAGCCGGTGACGAGCGCGGCGACCTTCTGCTCCTCCCGCACCTTCCAGTTGATGTAGGTTTCGATGTCGGGGTGGTCGATGTCGACGATCACCATCTTGGCGGCGCGGCGGGTCGTGCCGCCCGACTTGATCGCCCCGGCCGCGCGGTCGCCGATCTTGAGGAAGCTCATCAGCCCGCTCGACTTGCCGCCGCCCGAGAGCTTTTCCCCTTCGCCGCGCAGGCCCGAAAAGTTCGAGCCGGTGCCCGAGCCATACTTGAAGAGCCGCGCCTCGCGCACCCACAGGTCCATGATGCCGCCCTCGTTGACGAGGTCGTCGCTCACGCTCTGGATGAAGCAGGCATGCGGCTGCGGGTGCTCATAGGCCGACTGGCTCTGCTGGAGCTTTCCCGTAAACGGATCGACGTAAAAGTGCCCCTGGCCCGGGCCGTCTATGCCATAGGCCCAATGCAGCCCGGTGTTGAACCACTGCGGTGAGTTGGGCGCGACCTTCTGGGTCGCCAGCATATAGGCGAGCTCGTCGCGGAAGGCCTTCGCGTCTTCCTCGGTATCGAAATACTTCCCCTTCCAGCCCCAGTAGGTCCAGGTGCCGGCGAGGCGATCGAAGACCTGGCGGGAGTCGGTTTCGGACCCATAGCGTTCCGCTTCCGGCAGTTTGGCCAGCGCCTTCTCGTCGGGAACCGAGCGCCAGAGCCAGGACGGGACGTCGTTCTCCTCGACGCGCTTGAGCGCCTTCGCGACCCCCGCCTTGCGGAAGTATTTTTGCGCAATGATGTCGGTTGCCACCTGGCTCCAGGTGGCGGGCACCTGCATGTCGGCGAGACGGAACACCACCGAGCCATCGGGATTCTTGATCTCGCTCGTGGCCGAGCGGAACTCGATCCCGCCATAGGCGCCGCCTTCGACGGTGGTGAAACGACGTTCAATGCGCATCCGAAATCCCCAAATGGGAGCGCCAGGCGCTCCGAGCCGCGGTTCGTCGCGGCCTCATCCGTATTTGACTGCCAACCCCGGCCGTTGTGACCCGGCCGTCATTGCCCCGACATACTCCGGCCTCCGGCTGGTCTGTCGCCGGCCTCGAGACAGGAGATTTGGTGTTTCCCGAGCACGCAGAGACTCGCCTCGGGCCGTCGGAAAGGTTCCTCGGAATCACTCAGAGCGTCAACCGGCGCTTCTCCATCAAATCACCAGTCGTTGTGTTCGAGGCGCCTCGGACCGCTATAACTGGTAGGTCTAATATGTGGATTGCGGGGAAAAACGGCAAGCGATTTGTGCCGGTCGCGGCACCGAATCAGGGCGATCGTGAACCCTTGATGTCGCTCATTCGATGCGCGCAGATCGCGAGCTAAGGGGGCGTCGAGTCTCGACTCTTTTCTGCCACAATCCTTCCAGTCATGCTTCATTGACCATGCCTTGCAAGGTCCGACTCGCGTGGGTCGCCACGGCGCCGGAACCGTCAAGGGAGATTATTTTGGTGCCCTGGCCGCGCTCCGTGCATTGTGTCGAGGGGCCCCCAGGCCCCCACTCGTCTCATCGGCCGGGAGATCGAAATTGGCCACCGTCCAGGTTCGCTACATCGTCGATGACGTCGACGCCGCGATCGCCTTCTACACCGGGCAGCTGGGGTTCTCCCTCGTCATGCACCCGGCGCCGCCCTTCGCCATGCTGTCGCGCGGCGACCTGCGGCTGGCGCTGAGCGCGCCCAACCCCCAGGGCGGGGGCGGGCAGGCGATGCCGGATGGCACGCTGCCCAGGCCGGGCGGCTGGAATCGCTTCGCCGTCGAGGTCGAGGACATCGAGGCGGTGGTGGCCAGGTTGCGCGCCGCCGGCGTGCGTTTTCGCAACGACATCGTGACCGGTGTGGGTGGCAAGCAGATCCTCCTCGAAGACCCGTCGGGCAATCCGGTCGAACTCTTCCAGCCGCTTCGCGCGGAGGCGCGGCTGGGCTCGGCCGGCTCGGGCGCAAGGTGAGTGCAAAAGGCTGGCCGGGTGAAATCCTGCGTGCTAGACGGACCCAACCCTTCCTGACGCGGACTGATCCATGAGCTCGATGTTCGTTGAGATTTTTGCCTGGTGGACCGGCAACACCTGGGGCACGCGGCTCGATACGTGGCTTCACGGCGAGTTGGTCGGCGAGGACGAACAGGGCAACCGCTACTATCAGAGCAAGCCGGGCGCCAAGAAGCAGAACCGGCGCTGGGTGATCTACAACGGCTATGCCGAGGCGAGCAAAATCCCGCCGGGCTGGCACGGCTGGATCCACCACCGCACCGATGTGCCGCCGACCCGCCAGGGCTATCGGCCGCGCGAGTGGGAGAAGGGGCATCGGGAAAATCTCACCGGTACGGCCTGGGCGTACCACCCGGACGGCAGCCTTCTCAACAAGGGCGAGCGCCCGCGCGTGACGGGCGACTATGACGCCTGGTCGCCGGAGTAGGCTGACGAACGCGAGGGAAGCGGCGCCGGCCGGACCTGCCGCGTCGCGGCAGTACTCCGCCCGCAGCCGGCGCGCGAAATCCTCTCTGGCGCTGAGGTTCCTGGCGGCGCTGCCGGCCTGCGCGCTACTCCTTTTCGGCCTGCCCGCCTTCGCTGCCGAAATCTCCAACCCCGTCGCGTCCTTCGCCGCGCTGGACAAGATCACGGCGCGGATCACCAAGTTCGACGCCTACATCAACGAGACGGTGCAGTTCGGCTCGCTGCAGATCACGCCGCGGGTCTGCTACACGCGGCCGGAGACCGAGACCACCCAGCGCACCTCGGTCTTCGTCGAAGTGGACCAGGTGAGCCTCAAGGGGGCGACGCAGCGCATCTTTACCGGCTGGATGTTCGCCGACAGCCCCGCGCTCAACGCCGTCGACAACGCCGTCTATGATTTCTGGCTGGTCGCCTGCAAGCAGCACACCGATGTCCCACCCCCGACGGCGACGACCGATGGCCCGGCGGGCGTGCCGACAGCGCCGGGCGCTGGCGGCAAGGCCTCGGGTACGGCCAGTGCGACGGGCGGAGCACCGGCCGCGACGGAGGAGGCGCAGCCCGCGCCCAGTCAGCAGGCCAACGCGCCCGCACCCGAGGCCCCGAACACGCTGCAGGTCACGAGCGGCTCCTTCACGACCCTCCTGAGCCCGACGCCCACCGCCGAGGCATCGCCCGATGCCCAATAGGACCGCCGCTCGGAGTTGCCGCCGGTTTTAGCGGTGACCCAACCCCGGGCGCGTGCCATCAACGGAGAAGCCGATGCTGACGTTACCCAAAATTGTCGAACGGCCCGCTCAGCCCTACGTCGCCATTCGGCGCAGGGTGCAAATTCCGTTTGGCGATGTGATCGACGCGACGATGCCAAAACTCTTTCAGTGGGTCGCCGACCATCAGGTCGAGCCCGTCGGGCCTCCCTTCTTCAAGTACAACGTGATCGACATGCAGCGCGGCATGGAGCTGGAGTTTGGCGTCCCGACGGCCAAACCCCTCGCGGCGGATGAGGTGGTCGTAAGCGGCGAATTGCCCGCGGGCAGGTACGCGACGCTGACCTATCACGGGCACTACGACAACCTTATCGACGTGACCGCCATGCTGATCGGGTGGGCCAAGGAGAAGGGCATCCGCTGGGACATGGAGGAAACCGAGGCAGGGGACCGCTTTGCCGGGCGCTTCGAATTCTATCCCAACGATCCGCGCGAAGTGCCGAACCCGGACGACTGGGAAACCCAGATCTGGATCAAGACGGCGGACTGACCCGGACGCCTCCTCAGGCGAGGAGCTCCCGGATGAGGCGGCTCGGCCGGGCCTCCCGCTGGAGCTGGTCGAAGGTGCATTGCGACGGCGCCTTGTCGGGACGCCAGCGCACGAGCCGCGTGCCGTGCCGGAAGCGGTTGGCGGTCACCTGAT
>DASZTU010000082.1:0-2827 GCA_035547975.1 Devosiaceae bacterium
ATGTCCCCCGCACGGTCTGGTTCGTGTCGAGCACGGGAGCCGCGACCGGTCCCCACGCGCTCGCCATGGTGATCGTGGAGAATGTGGATGCCGCCCGCCGGGATGGCTGCACCACCGCCTCACCGGATTTCGCGTTTCCGAGCTTCGCCACTCCGGTGGTCGGCGCCCACCGCGCCGACCTGAAGCACGCCTTCGGCTCCGACAGGGCCGACCGGCAGGGCAATGTCTACTACAACTCGACCCGGCCCGCCGCCGATGGGTCCACGAGGTCGATCTACCAACGGCTCGGCTATCGGCTCGACCGCGCCGGGCTCGTCACCGGTATCGCCATCGCCCAGGTCACGACGGACTGAGTTCGGGCACGAGGCGCCCCGCCTCCATGCGGTAGCACCGGCGCGCCAGCGCCGCGACGTCCTCCGCATGGTGGCTGACGAGGATGGTGATCCAGTTGTGGCGGGCGGTGAGCGTTCCGACGAGGTCGCGGACGGTGTGGCGCGTTTCGTCGTCGAGCGCTGAGAACGGCTCGTCGAGCAGCAGCACCGGTTGGGCGCGCAGCAGCGTCCGGGCGAGCGCCACGCGCTGTTTCTGGCCACCGGAAAGCGTTGACGCACGTTGCGGGCCGATTTCGGCGAGCCCCACCTCCTCGAGCGCCGACCGGATGCGCATCTCGCGGTCCGGGCGCGGAACCCCGGGGGGCAGGCCGAGCGCCACGTTGCGGGCGGCCGACAGGTGCTCGAAGAGCGTTTCGGATTGGAACAGGATGGAGACGGGACGCCGCTCGGGCGGCAACGGCACGAGATCAAGCCCGTCGAGCATGAGCCGGCCGCCGGTCGGCCTCAGGAACCCCGCAACGAGGTCGAGGAGGGTCGACTTGCCGGCCCCGCTCGGCCCACTTATCGCGGTGATCTCGCCGGGCGCGGCGGACATGGTGAGGCAGTAGGCGGGCGCCTTCCCTGGATGGGCGAAGGCCAGGTTTTCAAGCACGAGCACGGGCCAGCCTCTCGACAAGCGGGGGGAAGAGCCAGAAGGCCAGGACGGTTGCGAGCAGCATCACCGCGGCCATGAGCCCCGCGTCGTCGTTGCGGTAGGCCGAGAGCGCTTCGACCAGGAGCAGCGGAAGCGTGGTGAAGTTTGGCGTTCCGAACAGCGAGATCACGCCGAGATCCCCCAGCGAAAAGCAGAAGGCGAGGGCCAGCGCCACCCCGATATCGCGACCGATCAGCGGCCACTCGACCAGCGAGAACTGTCGCCCTCCCGAGAGCCCGAGCGAACGGATCAGCCGCCCCTGCCCGTGCGCGATCGCCTCCAGCGGCGGCCCGAGCGTTGCCGCGGCGAACGGCAGGCTGAGTAGCGAGTTGGCGATGACGACGACGAACGGCCCGGCGCGCTCCGGGGTGAGCCCGAGCCCACGCACCAGGAGAAAGAAGCCAAGCGCCAGCACCATCGCGGGAACGGCGAGATAGGCGTAGGCGGGCGCCGTCAGCGCCACCCGCGAGCCCCGCCCCGCCGCCGCGGCGCGCCCCATGGCGAGGCCGAGCGCCAGCAGCAGGCAGAGGAACGCCGACGCCGTGGCGATGGCAAGGCTCGTGGCGGTCGCGTTCCAGAACGCTGCCCGGTGAAGCAGCGTGGCGAACCCGCCGGCGAGGAAGCCGGAGAGCACGGCGAGGAGCGGCAGGGCGAAGCCCAGGAGCCCCAGCAGCAGGACGATGACCTGCACGGCCGTTGCCGCCTTGCCGTCCCGCCAGTTCTGCCCCGCCGTGGGCCCGAGACTCGCCGGAATTGGCGCGACGGCGGCCGAGACGAGGATGATCACGGCGCAGATCGCGACCTGGACGAGGGCCAAAACCACCGCTCCGCCGAGGTTGAAGTCGAGCCGCACCGCCGAATAGATCGCAACCTCGAGGGTCTGGTTGGCGGGTCCCCCGCCCAGCAGCAGCACGATGGGGAAACTCGTGAAGGCGAGAAGGAAGATGATGGCCGCAAGGCCGGGCAGCGTGCCCCGCAACGCCGGCCAGTCGATCACGGCAAACCGCGTCGCGGCGTGGAGGCCCAGGCTCTGGCCCGTCTTCAGCCGCGCTGCCGGAATGGCATCGAGCCGGGCGAGAAGGATGCGCGCCGCAAAGGCCCCATCGAGGATGATGTGGGCGGCGAGTATGCCCGTGAGGCCGAAGAGCGGCACGTCGACATGCCCGCCGAACAGGCGCGCCACGTCATTGATCCAGCCGCTCCTGCCCCAGACCGTCAGGAGTCCGAAGGCCACGATCAGGCCCGGCGTCACGATCGCCGACGAGAAGAGCCCCACGACAATCCCGCGCCCCGGAAACCGCAGCCGGTTCAGCGACCAGGCGAGCGCCACCCCGAGGATGAGCGACAGCCCCGTGGAGAGGCCCGCCTGGATCGATGTCATGCGAACCAGATGCGCGATGTCGATGGTCGGCGCGTCCATAGCCTGCTGACTGTTCGCCGCCGACACCATGGCGCCGAACAGCAGGGCGACGAGGAGCGCCACGCCCGCCGCGACCACCATCCCGGCGGCAAGGCGGAGCGGCCGGCGCGGCAGTGCCAGCGCGGCTTTGGAAGCGGCTCGCATTGCGATCACCGTATGGCCGCAAGGGCCTCGTCGATCCACTTGTTCTTGTTGGCGACGATGGTGGCCTCGTCGAGGGACAGCACCTTGGCTGGCCGGGTCTGGGCGTCGAACGCCGCGGGAAGGTCCTTGCCGATGTCCCGAACGGGATACATCCAGTTGGTGGTCGGAATGACCTTCTGGGCCGCCGACGAGACGAGGTAGGCGAGGAACTGCCGGGCCAGCGCCGGCTGCTTGCTG
>DASZTU010000083.1:0-2719 GCA_035547975.1 Devosiaceae bacterium
GTCGACCTTGTGGCCCGGAAGCTGGCCGCCCTCGCCGGGCTTGGCGCCCTGCGCCATCTTGATCTGCATCATGTCGGAGTTGACGAGGTATTCGGTCGTCACGCCGAACCGGCCCGACGCCACCTGCTTGATGGCCGAGCGCATGGAATCGCCGTTGGGGAGCGGCTTGAAGCGGTCCACCTCCTCGCCGCCCTCGCCGGTGTTCGACTTGCCGCCGACGCGGTTCATGGCGATGGCGAGCGTGGTGTGCGCTTCGCGGCTGATCGAGCCGTAGCTCATCGCGCCGGTCGAGAAGCGCCTGACGATCTCGGCCGCGGGCTCGACTTCCTCGAGCGGCACGGGCTGGCGCCCGTCCTCTTCCGCGCCCTTGAGGCGGAACAGCGAGCGGATCGTCAGGTACTTGTCCTCGACCTCGTTCACGAGCCGGGCGAATTCGCGGTAGCGCTCGCGCGCGTTGCCGCGCACCGCGTGCTGCAGCGCCGAGACGGTTTCCGAGCGCCACACATGCGCCTCGCCGCGCAGCCGCACGGCGTAGTCGCCGCCGATGTCGAGCACGTCCTCGAGCACCGGGGAATTGCCAAAAGCGTCCCGGTGGCGCCGCACCGTTTCCTGCGCGATTTCCCTCAGGCCAACGCCCTCGATGGTCGTCGCGGTGCCGGTGAAATACTTCTGGACGAACTCGGACGAGAGCCCGACCGCGTCGAAGATCTGGGCGCCGCAATAGGACTGGTAGGTCGAAATGCCCATCTTGGCGGTGACCTTGAGGATCCCCTTGCCGATCGCCTTGATGTAGCGGTGGACGATCTCGTGCTCGTCCACCTCGCCGGGGAGGTCCGGCTTCATGGCGAGCAGCGTCTCGAAGGCGAGGTAGGGGTTGATCGCCTCGGCGCCATAGCCCGCGAGCGCGCAGAAATGATGGATTTCCCGCGCCTCGCCGGTTTCGACGACGAGCCCGACCGAGGTCCTGAGCCCCTTGCGGATCAGGTGATGATGGACGCCCGCCGTCGCCAGCAGCGCCGGAATCGGGATGCGGTCCGGCCCGACCAGGCGGTCGGAGAGGATGATGATGTTGTCGCCCGAGTGGACGGCGATCTCGGCGTCGGAGAGCAGCTGCTCGAGCGCCTTCTCCATCCCCTCCACGCCTTCGGCGGCGGGGTAGGTGATGTCCAGCGTCTTCGACTGGAACTGGTTGTCCTCCATGCCGCCGATGGCGCGGATCTTCTCGAGATCCTCATTGGTCAGGATCGGCTGGCGCACCTCGAGGCGCTTGCGCTTGCTCTGGCCCTTGAGGTCGAGGATGTTGGGCCGCGGCCCGATGAAGGAGACGAGGCTCATCACCAGCTCCTCGCGGATCGAATCGATCGGCGGGTTGGTGACCTGCGCGAAGTTCTGCTTGAAGTAGGTGTAGAGGAGCTTCGACTTGTCGGAGAGCGCCGAGATCGGCGTGTCCGTCCCCATCGAGCCCACCGCCTCCTGGCCGGTCGTGGCCATGGGGGTGAGCAGGAGCTTGAGATCCTCCTGGGTGTAGCCGAAGGCCTGCTGCCGGTCGAGCAGGGGGACGCCGTTGGCGGGCGCCTGCGGCTCCACCTCGGGCAGGTCCTCGAGCACGATCTGGGTCTGCGCCAGCCACTTCTTGTAGGGCAGGGCATTCGCGAGCTCGGCCTTGATCTCCTCGTCGGAGACGATGCGCCCCTGCTTGAGGTCGATGAGCAGCATCTTGCCGGGCTGCAGGCGCCACTTGGTGACGATATGGCTCTCGTCGAGGGGCAGCACGCCCGCCTCGGAGGACATCACGACCTCGTCCTCGTCGGTGACGAAATAGCGGGCCGGGCGGAGGCCGTTCCGGTCGAGGGTCGCCCCGATATACTGGCCGTCCGAGAAGCACATGGCGGCCGGGCCGTCCCAGGGCTCCATGAGCGCCGCGTGGTACTCGTAGAAGGCGCGCCGGCTCTCATCCATCAGCGGGTTGCCCGCCCAGGCCTCGGGGATGAGCATCATGGCGGCGTGCGGCAGCGAATAGCCGCCGCGCACCAGGAACTCGAGCGCGTTGTCGAAGCAGGCGGTATCGGACTGGCCGGGGTAGGAGATCGGCCAGAGCTTGTTGATGTCGCCGCCGAACAGGGGCGAGGACACCGAGGCCTGCCGCGCCGCCATCCAGTTGACGTTGCCGCGCACGGTGTTGATCTCGCCGTTGTGGCAGACGAACCGGTAGGGGTGCGCCAGCCGCCAGGACGGGAAGGTGTTGGTCGAAAAGCGCTGGTGCACCAGTGCCAGGGCGGATTCGAACAGCGGATCGTGCAGGTCGGCGTAGTAGGCGCCGAGCTGCCAGCTCAGGAACATGCCCTTGTAGATGAGCGTGCGGCAGCTCATCGACACGATGTAGAAGTCGTTCGGCTTGCCCTCGAAGGCCGAATAGATGCGCGACGAGCAGACCTTGCGGATGATGTAGAGCTTGCGCTCGAACGCATCCTCGTCCGGGACGCCCTCGCCCCGGCCGATGATGACCTGGCGGTGATAGGGTTCGGTGGCGACGATCTCGGGCGCCTTAGAGAGCGAGGAGTTGTCGTGCGGCACGTCGCGCCAGCCGAGCACGACCTGGCCCTCTTCCTCGATGACGCGCGACACCATGCGCTCCATCTTCTCGCGCAGGTCCTTGTCCTGCGGCATGAAGATGGCGCCGACGGCGTACTGGCCGGGTGCGGGCACGGTGAAGCCGAGC
>DASZTU010000084.1:0-6981 GCA_035547975.1 Devosiaceae bacterium
AAAGATCGAATTCGCCGATCGTCATCACGAGCGTTGCGGCGGCGGCGACGATCGAGAGGGTTGCCAACTGCTGCAGCAGATTGAAGACATTGGCCTGCGACGCAAACGCCGCGGGCGCCGCGATCGAGAAACCGACGCACAACAGGACGAACGCAATCAGCGTTCCGAAGCGGCCGAAATGGTGCATCAGGCGGCTCGCGCCGGGGCCGCGTGGGTCTTGGCCTGCGCGGCGGCCGAGAGCGCGGAGGCCGTCGCCTCGCCCCGTGCCCATTCGCCGGCGATCGCGCCGTCGCGAAAGACCAGCACCCGGTCGCCCAGCTCCAGCGCTTCCTCGCGGTCCGAGGTCGAGACGAACACCGCGTTGCCGTCGGCGGCAATGGCGCGGATGATCTCCTTGATGGCGGCTTTGGCCATCACGTCGACTCCCTCGGTCGGCTCGTCGAGCAACATGAGCTTCGAGCGGCGGTTGGCCCAGCGCGAGAAGATCAGCTTTTGCTGATTGCCGCCCGAAAGCGTCCCGGCCAGTTGATCCGGCACGCTGAAAGCGAGGGATACGTCGCGGGCCGCCGCGAGGAAATCGCGCCGCTCGCGGCGGCCGTCGGGCAGCGGGAGCCTCCCCCAGCGGCGATAAGTCTTCAGCAGCGGCAGGGTCTTGTTGAACACGAGATCGCCACCGGGAAAGAGGCCGGTGCGGTGGCGATCGGCCGGCACGTAGGAGACCCCCGCGGCGACCGCCTCCCCTGGATGGCGCGGGCGGTACGACGCCCCGGCGAGGACCATCTCGCCGGCGACAACGGACTCGGTGCCCCAGAGCGCGTCGAGGAGGCTCGACCGGCCGGAGCCGAGAAGACCGTAGAGCGCGATCACCTCGCCCGGCCGTGCCTCGAGGTCGACCGGTCGGGTGATGTGCTTCGTGCGGAGCCCCTTTATCGAGAGCACGGCAGAGCCGGTTTGCGCGGCGCGCAGGGTGGGCGCGCCGTCGGCCTCCGTTTCGCCCCCCATTTCGAAAATCAGCCGGGCGGGCGAAATCTCGGCCCCCGTCAGTTCGGCGACCGATCGTCCATCCCGCAGGATCACCACGCGGTCGGAGATTTCCACCACCTCGTCGAGGCGGTGGCTGACGAAAACGATCGCGGTGCCGCGCGCCCTCAGGCGCCGCAGCACGCCGAAGAAGCGCTCGGCATCTTCGGCGGGAAGCGCCGCGGTCGGTTCATCGAGGATCAGCACCCGGCCGGCATCGGACACGGCCTTGAGCAGGCGAACGAACTGCCGCTCGGCCGGGGTGAGCAGCGCAACGGGCCTCTCGAGCGGCAGGTCCGGCGCAATGCCCGCCGCAACGGCGGCGATCGCGGCGCGCATCGCCCGGCGATTGACCGTTCCGATGCGCTTCGGATAGGGGCGCCCCAGATAGCAGTTGTCGATGGTGTCGAAGGCGGGAACGAGCGGCGCGTCCTGGTGGATGACGCGAATGCCGGCCGCGTAGGCGTCATGGGGACCGGCGAACGCCACTTCGCGGCCATCGACCCGGACCACGCCGCCGTCGGCGGCATAGGCGCCGGCGACGATCTTGATCAGCGTCGACTTGCCCGCGCCGTTGTGGCCGACGAGCCCGACGATCTCGCCCGCCGAGACCGCAAGACTCGCCCGGTCGAGCGCCCGCGTGGCGCCAAAACTCTTGGCGAGGGCCTCCAGCGAGAGCAGCGGCGGCGTCTCAGCCAATTGCGACGCCGCCCCTTGCCCGCCGACGCTTTCCCGCCCGGCTCAGTTGCACTTCACCCCGAGCGAATCGCGGGTGATGAGCTCGGCCGGCGCGTACATCTCGTCCTTGTCTGGCTGGCCCCCCGCCAGAACCTTGTTCAGCTGGTCGGCGGCGATGTCGGCCATCTGGCCGAAGCCCTGGCGGACCGTCGCGATGTAGGGGCCGCACTTCTTGATGAGATCGATCGCCTGCGGATTGCCGTCGACCCCGGCAATGACGATGCCCTTGCGGCCGGCCGCCTCGATGGAAAGATCGGCGCCGATGCCGGGCTCGTCCCAGCCGGCCCAGACGGCATTGATCGCGCCGTCCCCGGGATGGGCGAGAAGGATCGCGTCCATTGCGGCGCGGCTGTCATCGATCTGGCCGGGCACGGCGACGTAGTGATCCGCGACCTGCTTGATGCCGGGGGTCGCCTTGAGCGCGTCGTCGAGCGCGACTTCACGGGCGTGGACGCCCGGATGGGCCGAATAGAAGAAGCGGACAATGTTGCCCTTCCCGCCGAGATAGTCGAACAGGAACTTGGTCATCATCTGACCCATGGCGTAGTTGTCCGAGGTGACGTTGAGCACCTCCGAGGGGTTCTTGGCGCCATCGATCGAGATCACCGGAATGCCGGCCGCCTTGGCCGCGTCGACCTGCGCCTGGATCTGCTTGGCGTCGACCGACACGAGGACGATCGCGCTGGCCTTCTTGGTCGTGGCATCCTCGACGCGGCTGGCAAAGGCGCCCATGTCGCCGGCCGTGTCGACCACATCGACCGTCCAGCCGTACTTTTCGGCATCCTTCTTGAAGGCGTCGACCATCTGCCCCGTCGCGACCGCCGAAAGATACGGCGTCAACACGGAAATCTTTTCGCCCGCAGCAAGGCTCGCGCCCGTTCCCGCCGCAGCCGCGAGCGCGGCGAACGCCACCGTGGTCAGAAGTTTCAGCATTTTGGAGTCTCCCTTGTTGCCCAGCGTTTTAGCGGGCCTCTTGGGGCGCTCCAAGTGGAATTCACGCGGGCTTGCGGTATTGATAGATGCCCACGTCGATCGCTCCCTCGGCGAAGCCGGCCTCGCAATAGCTGAGGTAGTAGACCCATTTGCGCCGGAAGGCTTCGTCGTAGCCGAGCGGGGCGATGACGTTCCAGCGCTCGAGGAAACGCTCGCGCCAGAGCTTCAGCGTCTTCGCATAGCTCAGGCGGAAGTTCTCCACCTGCTCGAGAATGAGCCCCACGCGCTTGGCCTGCTCGCGCATGGCCGTCTTGGTCAGCAGCATGCCGCCCGGGAAGATGTAGCGCTGAATGAAATCGGGATTGCGCTTGTAGCTGTCGAAATCGTCTTCCTGGATGGTGATCGCCTGGATCGCCGCCGTCCCGCCCGGCTTCAGCCGGTCGTGGACGGTCTGGAAATAGGTCTGCCAGTGCTCCTCGCCCACGGCCTCGATCATTTCGATCGAGCCGATGTGGTCGAACTCGCCCTGCGTGTCGCGATAGTCCTCGAAGTGGAGCGTCGCGAGGTTGTCGAGCCCCTGCCGCTTCATCCGCTCCTGGGCAAACTTGAGCTGTTCCTTCGAAAGCGTGATGCCATAGAGCTCGGCGCCGTACTCCCTGGCGACGGTCTCGGCAAAGCCGCCCCAGCCGCAGCCGATCTCGAGCACGCGGTCGCCTGGCTTGATGCCGGCGAGGTCGGCGACGCGACGGTATTTCGCCCGCTGGGCCTCCTCGAGCGACTGGTCCCCGGAGGTGAACACGGCGGACGAGTAGGTCATCGAGGGATCGAGCCACTCACCGTAAAAATCGTTGCCGAGGTCGTAGTGCTCGGCGATGTTCAGCCGGCTCCCCTCTTTCGTGTTGGCGCGCGAGAGATGGTAGGCGACATCCTGCGCGGCCCGCCGGAAGAGCCCCGGATTGGCGCTGTCGAACATCGTCCGGTTCTGAAGGAAGAAGCGGAAGAGATTGGTCAGGTCGTCGATCTCGATGTCGCCGTTGATGTAGGCGGCCGCAAACCCGAGCGTGCCGCGGCGCATCGATTCGCCGATGACCTTGAAATTATTGAGCTTGAGGACGGAGTGGAGGCCGGCCGCCGGATTTCCGACCGTGCGGGTGCGACCGCCCGGAAGGACAACGGTCACCGAGCCGTGCGCCGGGTTGCCCACCAGAGGGAGGCCGACCAGCTCGACGAGCCAGGAAATCACGTGCGTCCACGGCGATGCATTGCCGGAAGATTGCCGAACGACAGCTTTGCTCATCCATCAAACCGCTTATCAAGACGTCGGGCAGCCGTGTGCCGCCCGCACGATATGGGCACCACAGAGGCCAAAGGCCAGCGTTGTGGCGCCCTGTGCCAGAACGGGGGGCACTTTAGCCACCGGCCTTGGATATGCAAGCACGCTCTTTGCCATCGCGGTGGGCAGCGGACTAGCGCGGCGGCAGGGCCACGTCGCTCACCCGCAGCTGGACCTCCGGGCGGCCCTGCCAGTTGTCGAGCGACAGCGTCCCCGCGATGTGGAGCGGCGCTTCGCCGTCCGCCGCCATGAGGGCCTCGCCGACGGGGGTTGAAGCAGCACGGAAGGCGATCGCCTTGAGCCGCGCCCCATCGGGCGATGCGAGCGTGAAGCGCACATGGCCACCCGCCCCGACGATGTCGGGATAGCGCGCCCGGTGCGCCGGAAAGGCAAAGATCGGCGTCGGGTTGCCCGAACCGAAGGGGCCCGCCCGCTCGATGTCGGCGACGAGTTCCGGCGTGGCGCCGCGGGCGGTCAGCGCGGCATCGATCTCGAGTGCCGTGGCGGACCGGGCCGCGCCCACCGATTCGGCTAGCCGCTCGACGAGGTGGGCGCGAAACGGGCCGAGCTCGCCCTCGCGCACCGTGACTCCGGCCGCCATGGCGTGGCCGCCGCCCCGGGCGATGAGGCCGGCTTCCACCGCCGCGATCACCGCCCGGCCGATATCGACCCCGGGGAGCGAGCGGCCCGAGCCGCTGCCGCCGCCATCCGGCCCGAGGGCGATGGCGAAGGCCGGCCGCTCGAAGCGCTCCCGGAGCCGTCCGGCGACGAGCCCCACCACGCCGGCGTGCCAGTTACCCGAGGCGAGCACCAGAACCGGCGGCCCCTCGCCCCCGCCGATCTCGGTTTCCGCCGCAAGGATGGCTTCCTCCACCGCCGCGAGCTCGATCCGCTGGCGCTCGGTATTGAGCTCCTCCAGGCGTGCGGCGATGAGGTTCGCATCGTTCTGGTCGTCGATCGACAGCAGACGCGCGCCCAGCGCGGCGTCGCCGATCCGCCCGCCGGCATTGATGCGCGGGCCGATGATGAAAGCGAGGTGACGGGTGCTGAGCGGCCCGCTGAGCCGCGCGGCGAGCGCGAGCGCGGCAATCCCTGGGTTGCCGCCCCGCCGCATGAGTTCGAGGCCGCGAACGACGAAGGCGCGGTTGAGGCCGCGCAACGGGACGACGTCGCAGACGGTTGCGAGCGCCGCGAGGTCTATGAGCCCCATGAGATCGGGCAGCTGCCCGACGCCCCGCTGGCGCAGCACGCGATTGAGCCCGACGAGGACCATGAAGGCAACCCCGGCGCCGCAGAGATAGCCGAGGCCGGAGACATCATCGGGCCGGTTCGGGTTGACAACGGCATTGGCCGGCGGAAGCGCGTGGTCGGCGAGGTGGTGGTCGACGACAAGCACATCGACGCCCCGCTCGCGCGCGTGGGCGATCGGGGCGATGCTCGAGGTGCCGCAGTCGAGCGTCACGATCAGCCGGGCGCCGCCCACGATCAGCCGTTCGATGGCCGGCGTGTTCGGGCCATAGCCCTCGAACAGCCGATCGGGGATATAGACCTCGGGCTCGATGCCGAAATGCCGGAGGTAGCGCACCACCAGCGCGCAGGCGCAGGCGCCATCGACGTCATAGTCCCCGAACAGCGCGATGCGCTCGCGATTTTCGATTGCCCGCGCCAGCCGCTCGACGAGCGCGTCCATGTCCGTGAGGCTCGATGGATCGGGCATGAGGTCGCGCAGCGTCGGATTGAGGAACCGCTCGGCTTCCTCGATACCCACGCCCCGACCCGCCAGGATGCGCGCCAGAATTTCCGAGACGTTCGAGCGCTGGCTGATCGCGGCCGCGACCCGGCTCGTGCCCGCGTCCAGCCGGTCGACCCACCCGCGCCCGGAGACCGAGCGTTCGACATCGAGAAAGGAGCGGGGCGATTCGCGCATGCGTTGAGGACTATGGGGA
This sequence comes from Devosiaceae bacterium, assembly GCA_035547975.1. GTDB lineage: Bacteria > Pseudomonadota > Alphaproteobacteria > Rhizobiales > Devosiaceae > DASZTU01. Next base: position 5,971 of record DASZTU010000084.1, read on the forward strand.
ATGTCGCGCCGCGTCGAGCACGGTCAGGCGCGCGAGGCAGTCCCTGGGGCCGGGTTTCCGCCTTCACCCACCCCTCAAGTACGGACCTGGATCACGACCTTGCCCGCGCGCCGCTCGGTTGAGCTGAGGGTCGCGACGGCGTCCTCGAGCGAGGCAACGCGGCCGATATTCGTCCGCAGCCGCCCGTCCCGCACGCGCTGCACGATCTCGACGAGCTGCGCCCGATCGGCCTCGACGACGAAGTCGATCGTCAGCCCGTCTTCGGGCCGGACATCCGTTGGCCCGACGACCGTGACGAGCCTCCCACCGGCCCGTACGAGAGCTGCCGAGCGCTTCTGCACGTCGCCCCCGATCACGTCGAACACGAGGTCGACGCGTCCGATATCTTCCAGCACGTCACTTCCCAGATCGACGAATTCGTGCACGCCGAAGTCGAGCGCCTTCTGGCGATCAGCGGCCCGCCCCGTGCCGATGACATAGGCTCCGGCTTCGCGGGCCAACTGGGTGACGATGGCGCCGACCGCGCCGGCGGCGCCGTGCGAAAGCACCGTCTGCCCCGCCTCGAGCCGGCCGTGCTGGAACAGACCCTGCCACGCCGTCAGGCCCGAGATCGGCAGGCTCGCGCCCACCGTGAAATCGACATCGCCGGGCAAGGGCGCGAGGTTGCGCGACTCCATGGCAACGTACTGCGCGAGCGTGCCATCCCGATGCCAGTCCGAGAGCCCGAACACCCTCTGCCCGACCGACAGCCCCGTCGTGCCGTAGCCAAGCTTTGCCACCACACCCGCCACCTCGTGGCCGACGACCGATGGCGACCGCTCGCGGAAGGCCCGGTCGGCCCAGGTCGAGGGCCAGCCGAGTTCGGTGTTCACGAAGCCTGCCGCGTAAACCTCGACGAGGACGTCGTTGATCGCGGCCTTTGGCTCGGGGCGCTCGACGAGCTGCATTCCGGCAGGGCCCGCATTCGGGTCGGTGGCACCGATTGCCTTCATGGGACCGGTCTCCTCAGTT
>DASZTU010000085.1:0-1639 GCA_035547975.1 Devosiaceae bacterium
TTCATCGTGGCGAACCCCTGGTGATCCCTCGCCGGAGGGCGGGCTCGTCCCGCTTTGGAGACCAGGACGGAGCCCACGCGACCGGCGACTGACGAGGACTGCGCAACTGCCCGTAGAGCGGCGTTTCAGGCCCCGACGACGATCACCCTAAGAGGTTCGACCTATGCACGTCCTTGCGAGCGCATGAAGATTTCGTAAGGACCAGAAAATTCCGGGGCGTCAGCTGGCGATGTATTCGCGCAGCGCCGAGGCTTCCTGTTCGGTCTCTTCGATCTTGCGCTTCACCACGTCGCCGATCGAGACGATGCCGAGCAGTTCGCCCCGCTCGACCACCGGGATGTGGCGTATGCGGTGACGGGTCATCTGCTCCATCAGGTCGCCGACGGTGGTGTCGCGGCTGCAGGTGACCACATTGGTGGTCATGCACTCGCTGACCGGGCGTTTCAGCGCGCCCGCGGGATCGCGGCCGAGCAGGCGCACCACGTCGCGCTCGCTGATGATACCGACGACCTCTTTGCCGTCGAGCACGAGCACCGCGCCGATGTTGTGCCGGTTGAGCATCTCGACCGCGTCGCTCACCCGTGCCTTGCCGGGCACGGCGTGCACCGTGCGGCCTTTCGTACTCAGGATGGATTCGACCTGCATCTGGACTCCTCCTTTCAGTCCTCCCAAGCCTCGGATGGACTTCTTGCCAGAGTGGAGCGTTCGGTCGGGCGGGCGCTGCCCCGCCTGTCGCGAAACGCACGCCGGGGACAATGTGTCGCATTCCCGGCGCTCGAACAAGAACGGGTCACTGACCCATTCGGCTCCCTTTGGGCCGGCGGGGGCGCCGCGCGGCGGCTTGCGGGCGGCACGCGGCGGCAATAACAGTCTTCGCGTTCGCAACGGAGCATTGCCCATGGCCTTTCTGTCGGACGCCCTGGCCCGCGTCGCCCCTTCCGCCACCGTCGCCATCAGCCAGAAGGCGCGTGACCTCCAGCGCGCCGGGCGCGACGTGATCGCGCTCTCGGCCGGCGAGCCGGATTTCGACACGCCGCAGCACGTCAAGGAGGCGGCGATCCGGGCGATGAACGAGGGGAAGACGAAATATACCAATGTCGACGGCATCCCCGAGCTCAAGGAAGCCGTCGCGGCGAAATTCCGGCGCGACAACGGGCTCGAGGTGACGGCCGCCGACTGCTTCGTCTCCTCGGGCGGCAAGCAGATCATCTTCAACGCGCTCCTCGCAACGCTCAATCCGGGTGACGAGGTGGTCGTGCCCGTGCCCTATTGGGTGAGCTATCCCGAGATCGTGCGGCTCTGTGGGGCGACGCCCGTCCTCGCCCGCGCCGACGCGTCGACCGGCTTCAAGCTCACGCCGGAGGCGCTCGAGGCGGCCATCAGCCCCCGGACCAAGTGGCTGATCCTCAACACGCCCTCCAACCCCTCGGGCGCCGCCTACACGGCCGAAGAGCTGCGCGGCCTCGCCGCCGTGCTGTTCCGCCACCCGCATGTCCACATCCTCACCGACGACATCTACGAGCCGCTGGTCTATGACGGCGGCCAATTCGCGACGATCGCCGGGGTCGAGCCGGCGCTGCAGCCGCGCACGCTGACGATGAACGGCGTCTCCAAGTCGCACGCCATGACCGGCTGGCGC
>DASZTU010000086.1:0-4275 GCA_035547975.1 Devosiaceae bacterium
TCCACCCCCAACTCGCTCGCGGGCCGGATCACCATCGGCTTGCTGCGCGCTTTCATCACCATCGGCAGGGCCGTGTTGCGGGGGGTGTTGAGCCTCAGGTCCGCGGTGACCACGGCCGGCAGAGGCAGGCGATACTCGGCCCGGCCGAAATCCACTTCGCGAGTCACGGTCAGGCTTTGGCCAACGACCTTGATCCCCGACGCGAAGGTTGCCTGCGGCCAGCCGAGAAGGCCGGCCAGCATTTGCCCGACATGGCCGGAATCGTCGTCGACGGCCTGCTTGCCGAGGAGCACGAGGTCCGGGCTCTCCTCGCGCGTTATCGCTGCGAGGAGCTTCGCGACGGCGAGCGTTTCGAGCCGCGCATCGGTCTCGAGCAGGATGGCGCGGTGCGCACCCATGGCGAGCGCCGTGAGCAGCACGTCGGTCGCGCCCTTCGGGCCGATGGACACCGCGACGACCTCCTCGGCGTCGCCGTTTTCTGCAAGCCGGACGGCTGCCTCGGCGGCGTGCTTGTCGAACGGATTCATCGAGAGGCGCACGTTTTCCGTCTCGACGCCCGACCCGTCCGGCCGGACGCGGATGCGCACATTGTGGTCGACGACGCGCTTCACAGCGACGAGGATCTTCTTCACCACTCGGCCTCCTGTTGGAGGCGGCTCTTCGCAAATCGCCGCCATGCCGGCAAGCCGCGGGCCCGAAATATCGGCCTACGAGCCCTCCTTACCGGGCAAAAGCATGCCCGGTGGCGCACTCAAGGTTGACGCCGCGCGGAGCGCGCGGGCAAGCTCGGGGCTCATAGTCCGAGGTTGTTCCATGCCCGTCATCAACCGCGTTGCCGATTTCGCCGCGGAGGTCGCCGAGTGGCGCCGCGATTTTCATGCCCATCCGGAGCTGCAGTACGACGTCCAGCGGACCGCCGGAAAGGTCGCCGAACTGCTGCGCAGTTTTGGCGTCGACGAGATCGTGACGGGAATCGGACGGACCGGCGTCGTCGGCGTGATCCGTGGCCGCAGCGGGGCATCCGGACGCACGATCGGGCTGCGCGCCGACATGGATGCGTTGCCGATCCGGGAGGCGACCGGCAAGCCCTATGCCTCGCAAACCGATGGCAAGATGCACGCCTGCGGGCATGACGGGCACACCGCCATGCTGCTCGGAGCCGCAAAGTACCTCGCGGAGACGCGCAATTTCGACGGCACTGCGGTCTTGATCTTCCAGCCCGCCGAGGAAGGTGGCGCGGGCGGGCGCGCCATGGTCGAGGATGGGCTCATGGACCGCTTCGGCATCGAGGAAGTGTTCGGGATGCACAACATGCCGGGCCTGCCCGTGGGGCATTTCGCGACCCGGCCGGGCGGCATCATGGCGGCGACCGACGAGTTCACCATCACCCTCGAGGGCTCGGGCGGGCACGCCGCGATGCCGCACCGCACGCACGATCCGGTGGTTGCCGCGGCCCATCTCATCACGGCGCTCCAAACGGTCGTCTCGCGCGACGTCGATCCGATGCACCCAGCCGTGCTGTCGGTAACGATGCTCGAGGCGGGAGAGGCTTTCAACGTCATTCCCCGGCGGGTGAAACTCACCGGAACCATCCGGACACTGGACGAGGGCGTCCGGTCGCTGGCCGAGAAGCGCCTCCGCGCCGTATCCGAGCAGATGGCCGCAATCTTCGGGCTCACGGCGGCAATCGGGTTCCGGCGCGGCTATCCTGTGACCGTCAACGCGCCGCGGCAGACGGCTTTCGTTGCGGGCGTGGCCCGCGACCTCGCCGGGGAGGAGCGGGTTGACGATGCCGCCTCTCCCCTGATGGCAGGCGAGGATTTTTCGTACATGCTCAACGCGCGGCCAGGTGCTTTCATCTTCATCGGCAATGGCAATTCGAGCGAGCTCCATTCCGACACCTACGACTTTTCGGATGAGGTGATCCCAATCGGGGTGAGCTATTGGGCCCGGCTGGTGGAGACGGCGCTCCCGGCGGGCTGAACGGCTGGGGCACCCGTCCACCTTGCCGCGAATTCATGCTGCGGGAATACGCGCCACGTTGCCGCCGGTGGCCGCACCACCTATCTAGGCCGGGACCAAGACGGAGTCCCACAATGACGAAGATTCACATTGCAGCCGTGCTCGGCCTTGTCCTCGCCACCGGCGCTGCCGCTCCTGCACTCGCGGCGAGCGTTGCGAGCTGCCGCGGCGACACCATCACGCTGAGAGATGGCCGGCGGGTCGAGACGATCAACTACTTCGCCGACATCATCGAGGCGCAGCTCAAAGCCCGCGGGTATGACGTCTCGAACGTCGAGAGCTGGGGCGGCTGCATCAAGGCTTTCCTCACCGAGCCCAATGGCCGGTCGCACATGGCGTTCTTCGACCCCGAGACGCTCGAGCCCCTGTCCTACTAGCCAGCCATCGCCCGTGTCTGCGGACGGGGCGGTGGCTGCGCCGTCAGGGTGCGCGCTGCCGCGTCCCCCTGAACCTCACCACAGCCTCCCCCGCTTCGGGAATGAAGGCAAAGCCATTCGGTCCGAGCGTGAGGCGTTTGCCGCTGCGGCTCGCCCGCTCGCTGATCGCCTCGATCGCCGCATCCTTGGACAGGCCCTCGACGCTCACGGTCACCTCGTGGGGTGAGAGGTTGAAGACGCAGAGCATGTCGCCGCTTGCGGCCGTGCGCCGGAAGGCCAGTACCGGCTCCGCCACGCGGTAGAAGACGATGTCGCCGGTCGCCATCAGGGGGCGGTTCTTCCGCCAGGTGATCAGCCGGCGGTAGTAGTTGAGCAGCGAACCGGGGTCGGCTTCCTGCCCCGCCACGTTGAGCGCCGACTGCGGCGCCTTGACCGGCAGCCAGGGCTTGCCCGTGGTGAACCCGTTGGGCGCCTCGCCCTCGTCCCACGGCATCGGGGTGCGGCAGCCGTCGCGCCCCTTGTACTCCGGCCAGAACCGAATCCCCGGCGGGTCGGTGAGTTCCTCGAACAGCATGTCCGTCTGCGGCAGCCCGAGTTCCTCGCCCTGATAGAGGCAGACCGAGCCCTTGAGCGACATCAGCAGCGCCGCGCATTGCCGTCCCAGCGCCATCGGGCTCTCGCCGTACGCCGCCCAGCGCGTAATGTGCCGGTCGACGTCGTGGTTGGAAAAGCTCCAGCACGGCCAGCCGTCCTGGCTCGCCGCGAAGAACTGCTCCACGCGCGAGCGGAAGTGCGCTGCTGAAAACTCCTTGCCCAGGAACTCGAACGAGTAGCACATGTGGAGCTTGTCGCCGCCCGACGTGTACTCGGCCATGAGCGCCACGGCCCTGTGGCTGTCGCCGACCTCGCCCACCGAGGTGCGATCCGGAAACCGGTCGAGGAGCTTGCGCACGCGCTTGAGGAAGGCGACGTTCTCCGGCTGGCTCTTCGAGTAGCGGTGCTCCTGCATGTCGTAGGGGTTCACCGCGTAGGGGAGATGTTCCTTGCGCTTCGCCGGCGGGTTGTTCCTGAGCTGCGCATCGTGAAAATAGTAGTTGACGGTATCGAGCCGGAAGCCGTCGACGCCGCGCTCCAGCCAGAACCGCATCACGTCCAGCACCGCGTCCTGCACGGCCTTGTTGTGGAAGTTGAGGTCGGGCTGCGAGGTGAGGAAGTTGTGGAGATAATACTGCCGGCGGGCGGGGTTCCACTCCCAGGCGCGCCCGCCGAATACCGAGGGCCAGTTGTTGGGTGGGGTGCCATCCGGCCGGGGATCGACCCAGACGTACCAGTCCGCCCGGGCGTTGGTCCTGGAGACCCGGCTCTCGCGGAACCAGGGATGCCGGTCAGACGTGTGACTCAGCACCTGGTCCATAATGACTTTGAGGCCCAGCGCGTGCGCCCGCTCGATCAGCGCGTCGAAATCCTCGAGCGAGCCGAAGAGCCGATCGACGTCGGTATAGTTGGAGACGTCATAGCCCATATCCTCCTGCGGGCTCTCGACGATCGGCGAGAGCCAGATCGCGTCGACGCCGAGCTTGGCGAGATAGTCCAGCCGGCGGAGGATGCCCGGCAGGTCGCCGATGCCGTCGCCGTTCGAGTCCTGGAACGAGCGCGGATAGACCTGGTAGATCACCCCGCCGCGCCACCAATCCTGCATCTTCGCTCTCCGTCCCGACGGCCGGGCCGCCATTGCCAACCGCTGCTAGACTACCGGGCTCAGCAGCGGATCGCCGTTGAAATGGGCGATGAGGTTGTCGACCACCATCTGGCCCATCAGGTCGCGCGTTTCGTTGGTGGCGCTTCCCTGGTGCGGCGAGAGCACGACGTTATCGAG
>DASZTU010000087.1:0-7325 GCA_035547975.1 Devosiaceae bacterium
GCTGCGAGGATTTTGGACGATATCGCCGCGCGGCTCGCCGGGCGGCAGAGCCGCCGGCTCCTCGCCGTGCGGCGGCCCGATCCCGTACGCGGGGCCTCTCTCCATGGTCCGGTCGGCCGCGGCAAAACGCTCCTCATGGACCTCTTCTTCGCGGCCGTCGAAACCAAGGCGAAGCGTCGCGTACACTTCCATGAGTTCATGGACGAGATGCACGCGGAAATCGCCGTGTTCCGGAAAACTCCCCGCGGCCGCGGCGCCGATGCCGACCCGGTCGAGGCGGTCGCCCGCGATGTCCTGCGGTCGACGCGGCTTCTCTGCCTCGACGAGTTTCGCGTCGATGACATCACCAATGCCATGCTGCTCGGGCGGCTCTTCGAGAAGCTCTTCGCGGGCGGACTCGTGCTCGTCGCGACGAGCAATGTCCGGCCGGACGACCTCTATCGCAACGGCCTCAACCGGCAGCTCTTCCTGCCCTTCATCGACCTTCTCGAGGCCCACACCAGGGTCGTCGAGCTCGACGGGCCGACCGACTACCGGCGCCTCAAATTCGAAGGGCAGCGGGTATTTTACTTTGGGACGGGTCCTGAGGCGAAGGCGGCGATGGACCGGCTCTGGGCGCGGCTCACGGGCGGCGTCGGAGGCGCGCCCCAGGCGCTCCACGTGCTCGGGCGCACCATCTGCGTGCCCGAGGCCGCAATGGGGGTGGCGCGGTTCCCGGCGGGCGAGCTTCTCGAAAAGCCGCTCGGGGCCCGTGATTTCCTCAGGCTCGCACACGCCTATGATGCACTGATCATCGACGGCGTGCCGCAGTTCGACCGGCTGCACTCCAACGCCGCCAAGCGCTTCATCCTCCTCGTCGACACGCTCTACGACAACGGCGTCAAGCTCGGAGCGAGCTTTGACGTGCCGATCGACGCGCTCGGTGCCGACGATGTTACGGCCGCCGAGTTCGAGCGCACCGCCTCGCGCCTGATCGAGATGCAGTCGGCGGACTATCTCGGTGCCCCGCGCAAATCGAGCCCGGTGGCGGTGCCGGCGGGCTGAACCGGGTTGGCGGCGCCCGCCCGTCCGATACGGAAAAAACGCCGGCAAACCCCGTCAAAACCAGAGGCCGGTCAGGTGCCGATCGGTTGCCCGCGCTACGACAAAGGGTTCACTTGCGCCCCCCACCCGACAGGGTTAATAGGCAGGGCCAAAGCAACCAGACGACGGGATTTTGAGGCATGGCGCGCAAGAAGATCGCCCTCATCGGGGCGGGGCAGATCGGCGGCACACTGGCGCATCTTGCGGCGCTGAAAGACCTGGGGGACATCGTCCTTTTCGACATCGTGGATGGGGTGCCGCAGGGCAAGGCCCTCGACCTCAGCCAATCCGGCGCGGTCGAGGGGTTTTCCGCAACCCTCAAGGGCACGTCCGAATACAAGGACCTCTTCGGCGCCGACGTCGTCATCGTCACGGCCGGCGTGCCGCGCAAGCCGGGCATGAGCCGCGACGATCTGCTCGAGATCAACCTCAAGGTGATGGAGCAGGTGGGCGCGGGGATCGCCAAATACGCCCCCGAGGCGTTCGTCATCTGCATCACCAACCCGCTCGACGCGATGGTGTGGGCGCTGCAGAAGTTTTCGGGCCTGCCGACGAACAAGGTCATCGGCATGGCCGGGGTGCTCGATTCCTCGCGCTTCGCCTTTTTCGTCGCCGACGAGTTGAAGGTCGCGGTCGAGGACGTGAACTGCTTCGTGCTCGGCGGGCATGGCGACACGATGGTGCCGCTCGTGCGCTATTCGACGGTTGCCGGCATTCCCCTGCCCGACATCGTCAAGATGGGTTGGCTGTCGAAAGAGCGGCTCGATGCGATCGTGCAGCGCACGCGCGACGGCGGCGCCGAAATCGTCGGTCTCCTCAAGACCGGCTCGGCGTTCTATGCCCCGGCGGCCTCGGCCATTGCCATGGCGGAGGCTTATCTCAAGGACAAGAAGCGGGTGCTCCCCGCCGCGGCCTTCCTCAAGGGCGAGTACGGCGTCAAGGGCACCTATGTGGGCGTGCCGATCGTGATCGGGGCGGGTGGTGCCGAGCGGGTCGTCGAAATTTCGCTGAACGGACCCGAGCAGAAGGCGTTCGACAAGTCCGTGCAGGCCGTCGAAGGCCTTATCGAAGCGTGCAAGAAAATCGCGCCGAAGCTGGCGTGACGGCTCTAACTCTCATGGTTCGACAAGCTCACCATGAGGACCGAGGTGACCCGAAGGACCTCCCCCTGAGCTTGTCGAAGGGCGAGGTCCGCGCGTGAGGCAGCGGAGCCGCAGATGAATATCCACGAACACCAGGCCAAGGCGCTGCTCGCGACCTACGGCGTCCCCGTCGCCAAGGGGGTCGCGATCTTCAAGCCCGCCGAGGCGGAAGCGGCGGCCCGCTCGTTGCCCGGCCCGCTCTACGTGGTGAAATCGCAAATCCACGCCGGCGGGCGCGGCAAGGGCCGGTTCAAGGAGCTCGGGGCGGACGCCAAGGGGGGCGTGCGGCTGGCGCGTTCGGTCGAGGACGTCGTCGCCAATGCCGGCGAAATGCTGGGCCATACGCTCGTCACCAAGCAGACGGGGCCCGCCGGCAAGCAGGTCAATCGGCTCTACATCGAGGATGGGGCCGATATCGCGCGCGAGCTCTACCTCTCGATCCTGGTCGACCGCGAGGCGGGAGAGGTGGCCTTCGTCGTCTCGACCGAAGGCGGCATGGACATCGAGACGGTCGCGCACGACACCCCGGAAAAGATCCTCACCGTCGACATCGACCCTGAGGCCGGCGTCACCCCAGCCGATATCGTGAGGCTGGCCGACGCCCTCGAGCTCGAGGGCGCCGCGCGGGCCGATGCGCAAAACCTCTTTCCGGCGCTCTACAGGGCATTCTGGGACAAGGACATGAGCCTCCTCGAGGTCAACCCGCTGATCGTCATGGCGAACGGGCATTTGAGGGTCCTCGACGCCAAGGTGTCGTTCGACAATAACGCCCTGTTCCGTCATCCGGATATCGTCGCGCTGCGTGACGAGACCGAGGAAGATCCCAAGGAGATCGAGGCGCACAAGTACGACCTCGCCTATGTGGCGCTCGACGGCAATATCGGCTGCATGGTCAATGGCGCGGGCCTCGCCATGGCGACGATGGACATCATCAAGCTATATGGCGAACAGCCGGCCAACTTCCTCGACGTGGGCGGCGGGGCGAGCCGCGAGAAGGTGACGGCCGCCTTCAAGATCATCACGGCCGATCCGAACGTCAAAGGCATTCTGGTCAACATCTTCGGCGGCATCATGCGCTGCGACATCATCGCCGAGGGCGTGGTGGAAGCGGTGAAGGAAGTGGGCCTTGCGGTGCCACTCGTCGTCCGGCTCGAGGGCACGCGCGTCAAGGAAGGCAAGGAAATCCTTGCGCAGAGCGGCCTCGACGTCATCCCCGCCGACGATCTCGACGATGCCGCGCAGAAAATCGTCGCCGCCATCAGGAGGAAGAATTGACGCGTTCCGTCTCTCGTCTTGCCTCGCTTTTCGTCTTAGCGCTCGCGCTCGGGTCGGCCCCGGCACTTGCCGCGGCAACCGCGGCTGCACCGAGCGCGGACAGCCAGCCGGCCGCCCCGGCGCCCGACACGACGAACCCCGGCGCGGGAGACGACCAGGGCGATACCGGCGGCGGCCCGGTGGTCGAAGCGCCGGTGCCCGATCCGTTCCTCGCCGAAGTACTCAAGGCCTGCCAGGATGGCGCCTCCGGCGACAAGGGCACGTTCCAGCGGCTCCAGGACGATGGCTGGAACCTTTCGGTCGACGGGGACACGCAGACGCCCTTCTACCAGGCGTTCAACGGCGAGAAGGATTTCGACGGCGTGGGGACCGTCGACATCACCTATTCGCTCGAGGTCTATCCCTCGATGACGGAAGGCTATTGCTCGCTCTCGATCGATTCGGCCGAGCGCAAGATCGGCATCGCCGATCTCGCCAAGGTGCCCGGCCTCAAGGGCCAGCTCAAGAACACCAATGACGGCGTCGCCAGCACCTGGGAAGACACCAGTGCCGACCCGCCCACCTACATACAGGCCGACCAGCACGCCAAGGACCTCTACTTCCTCCTCGACGTGACCAAGCTGATGAAGCGGCCGCTCGCCGAACTGCCCTTCGTCCAGCCTGAGGATTCGACCGATCCGGGCGCGACCGACGACGGCAGCGACGCCGGCAACTGACCTATTTTTTTCGAAGCCCGCCCGCGGCGGGCGGACCCACTGCGCGGAAGCTTCATGTCCATTCTCGTCAACAAGGATACCCGGGTGCTCGTACAAGGGCTGACCGGCAAAACCGGCAGCTTCCACACCGAGCAGGCGCTCGCCTATTTCGGCACCCAGATGGTGGGCGGCACGCACCCGAAGAAGGGCGGCGAGTTCTGGACCTCCGGGGTCGAGGGATCGGCGCGGCTGCCGATCTTCACCACCGTTGCCGAGGGCAAGGAGAAGACTGGCGCGAATGCGAGCGTCATCTACGTGCCGCCGGCAGGCGCCGCCGACGCCATCCTCGAGGCGATTGCGGCGGAAATCCCGCTGATCGTGTGCATCACCGAGGGGGTGCCGGTCCTCGACATGGTCAGGGTCAAGGCGGCGCTGAAGCGGTCGAAGTCGCGGCTCATCGGGCCCAATTGTCCGGGCGTGCTCACGCCGGAAGAGTGCAAGATCGGCATCATGCCGGGCTCGATCTTCAAGAAGGGGTCGGTCGGGATTGTTTCGCGTTCCGGGACGTTGACCTACGAGGCGGTGTTCCAGACCACCAATGTGGGGCTGGGGCAGACGACGGCGGTCGGCATCGGCGGCGACCCGGTCAAGGGCACCGAGTTCATCGACGTGCTCGAGATGTTCCTCAGGGACGAGGAGACCAAGTCGATCATCATGATCGGCGAGATCGGCGGCTCGGCCGAGGAGGATGCGGCGCAGTTCTTGATCGACGAGGCCAAGCAGGGCCGCAAGAAGCCGATGGCGGGGTTCATCGCCGGCCTAACGGCGCCGCCGGGCCGCACCATGGGGCACGCCGGGGCGGTCATTTCGGGCGGCAAGGGGGGCGCCGAGAGCAAGATAGAGGCGATGGCGCGGGCCGGCATCAAGGTCTCGCCGTCGCCGGCGCGAATCGGGGTGACGCTCAAGGAGATGCTGGGAGCCTGACGAGGCCGTCTTGCTGCAAAACCTGGGACAGGGCGAACGATGTGGCCGCAAAACAACCTTAGTTGAGTGGCTTCAAAACCGGCGCTTTGTTAACAACATACTAGCAGGTGGCGGCGATACTCCCCGCTGCGCCAATCCGGGCCGCCGGTGCCCGGGCGATGAAGGGAAGCCGGGGTGAGAAGGCCCCGCACATCAAGCCATGACACGACAAGATAAGAACGAACAGTTCTTGCTCACCTCCTTCCTCTACGGCGGCAATGCCGCCTACATCGACGACCTCTACGCGCAGTTCAAAGCCGACCCCAAAAGCGTCGATCCCACCTGGGCCAGCTATTTCGGCAAGCTCGAGGATTCCGCGGCCGACGCGGAAGCCAATGCCGAGGGGCCCAGCTGGCAGCGACGGGACTGGCCGCAGGTGGCCAATGGCGAACTGGTCGCGGCGCTTGACGGCAACTGGAGCCCGGCTTCTTCCGGCATAGCGGTGCGGGCCGAAAAGGCGCTCAACCGGCAGGCCGAGGCGCAGGGCGCGGCGCCCGTCAGTGCCGAGGCGGTGCAGCAGGCGACGCGCGATTCGATCCGCGCCATCATGATGATCCGCGCCTACCGGATGCGCGGACACCTGCATGCCGACCTCGATCCGCTCAAGCTCAAGCCGCAGGAACCGGCGCCCGAGCTCGACCCCAAGACCTACGGGTTCACCGAGGCCGACTACGACCGCAAGATCTTCATCGACAACTATCTCGGGCTCGAATTCGCGACCGTGCCCGAGATGCTGGCGATCCTCAAGCGGACCTATTGCTCGACCATCGGCGTCGAGTTCATGCACATCTCCGATCCCGTCGCGAAGTCGTGGATCCAGGAGCGCGTGGAGGGACCCGACAAGGAAATCCAGTTCACCGCCGAGGGCAAGCGGGCGATCCTCAACAAGCTGATCGAGGCGGAAGGCTTCGAGAAGTTCCTCGATGTGAAGTACACCGGCACCAAGCGCTTCGGCCTCGATGGCGGTGAAGCGCTGATTCCGGCGCTCGAGCAGATCATCAAGCGGGGCGGCGCGCTCGGCGTGAAGGAAGTCGTGGTCGGCATGGCGCATCGCGGCCGGCTCAACGTCCTGACGCAGGTGATGCACAAGCCGCACCGGGCGCTCTTCCACGAGTTCAAGGGCGGCGCCTTCTATCCCGACGACGTCGAAGGCTCGGGCGACGTCAAGTATCACCTCGGCGCCTCCTCGGACCGCGAGTTCGACGGCAACAAGGTACACCTGTCGCTGACCGCCAATCCGAGCCACCTCGAGATCGTCGATCCGGTGGTGCTCGGCAAGGCGCGCGCCAAGCAGGACCAGCAGAGCGCGGTCGACGGCCGCTTCGTCAGCCCGCGGCAGGTCGACCGGTCCAAGGTGCTGCCGCTCTTGCTGCATGGCGATGCGGCCTTCGCGGGACAGGGCGTCGTGGCGGAAACCTTCGGCCTTTCGGGCCTCAAAGGCACCCGCGTCGGCGGCTCCATCCACTTCGTGATCAACAACCAGATCGGCTTCACCACCAACCCGGCGGCCTCGCGGTCGTCGCCCTATCCGACCGATGTCGCCAAGATGATCGAGGCGCCGGTGTTCCACGTGAACGGGGACGATCCGGAGGCCGTGGTCTATGTGGCGCGCATCGCGACCGAGTACCGGCAGCGCTTCGGCCGGCCGGTGGTCATCGACATGTTCTGCTATCGCCGCTTCGGCCACAACGAAGGCGATGAGCCGAGCTTCACGCAGCCGCTGATGTATCGGGCCATCCACGGCCACAAGTCGACCCTCGAGCTCTATTCCGAACGGCTGGTTGCCGAAGGCCTCGTCGCCTCGGACGAGATCGACAAGATGCGGGCCGACTGGCGCGCCTATCTCGAGAGCGAGTTCGAGGCCGGGCAGAATTTCCGTCCCAACAAGGCCGACTGGCTCGACGGGCACTGGAAGGACATCAAGAAGGCCGAGGTCGATGGGCCGCGGCGCGGCGAATCCGGCGTAGCCATCGAGGACCTGGTGCGGATCGGCACGCGCCTTTGCGCCGTCCCGCCCGGCTTCAACGTGCACAAGACGGTCAAGCGCTTCCTCGACCACCGCATGGCGGCGATCGAATCCGGCGAGGGCATCGACTGGGCGACGGCC
>DASZTU010000088.1:0-2046 GCA_035547975.1 Devosiaceae bacterium
CGAGAAGCCGAAAGGGCGGCAGCCGATCGACACGGCGATCCTTCCGATGAGCCAGTACGATCGCGTGGTTGCGCGCCTCGAGGCGCGCGTCGCGGAGGGCGCACAAGCCTTCTGGGTGTGTCCACTGGTCGAGGAATCGGACGTTCTCGACGTTGTTGCGGCCGAGGAGCGCTTTGCGGCGCTGAAGAAAGTGTTCGGCGACCGGGTGGCCCTCGTGCACGGCCGCCAGAGCCAGGGCGAGAAGCAGGCCGCGATGGACCGCTTCATCGCCGGAGAGGCCCAGATCCTCGTCGCCACCACGGTCATCGAGGTCGGGGTGGATGTCCCCCGGGCGACCATCATGATCATCGAGCACGCCGAGCGGTTCGGGCTCTCGCAACTGCACCAGCTGCGTGGACGGGTCGGCCGTGGCGCCGAGCGCTCGGCCTGCCTGCTGCTCTACAAGGAGCCGCTCAGCGAGACCGCCAAGGCGCGGCTCGAGACGATCCGGTCGACCGAGGACGGCTTCACAATCGCCGAGCGCGACCTCGAACTCCGCGGTGAAGGCGATCTCCTCGGCACGCGCCAGTCCGGCATGCCCGGCTACCACCTCGCCGTGCCGGACGCGCATCGGCATCTGCTCGAGTTTGCGCACGAGGACGCGCGGGAGGCGCTGGCCGACAATCCTGGCCTCACCGGCCCTCGCGGCGAAGCGCTGCGCACCCTGCTCTATCTCTTCCGCAAGGATCAGGCCGTGCAGCTCATCCGGGCCGGCTGAGCCGCGGGGTGGCTCCGCTTCAGGCGAGGTCGAAAGCGTAGCGCTTGAGGGTCGCGAGGTCGACGAGCCGGAGGACCGCCTGGTGCGTCGAGAGCAGCGCGATGCGCGGCGCGACGCCCGCCTCGAGGGCCTCGACCCAGCGCTCGGCCACGAGGCACCAGCGATCGCCGGGTTTGAGGCCCGGAAATGCCATCTCCGGGCGCGGCGTCGAAAGATCGTTGCCGACGGTTTTGGAAAAGGCCAGGAACTCGGCCGTCATCTCGGCGCAGATCGTGTGGCGGCCCTGCCCCTCAGGGCCGACGATGCACTGGCCGGTGCGGAAGAAGCCCGTCAGCGGATCGGTCGAGCAGAGCGCGAGCGGCTGCCCGAGGACGTTGAGCTCGGGCTCGATCGGGAATGCGGGCTTATTCAACCGTCACGCTCTTGGCGAGGTTGCGGGGCTGGTCGACGTCCGTGCCCATGGCGACCGCCGTGTGATAGGCGAGAAGCTGGACCGGGATCAGCGACAGGATGGGCGCGACGAACGGGTGCACCTTCGGCACCGTGATGATGTCGGCGACCCCGTGTCCCACCGCCTGCGCCCCGTCGGCATCGGTGATCAGGATGATCTTGCCGCCGCGGGCCGAAACCTCCTGCATGTTGGAGAGGGTCTTTTCGACCAGATCGTCGGACGGCGCGACGACGATCACCGGCATGGCCTCGTCGACGAGCGCGATCGGCCCGTGCTTGAGCTCGCCCGCGGCGTAGCCCTCGGCGTGGATGTAGGAAATTTCCTTGAGCTTCAGCGCCCCTTCGAGGGCGATGGGGTAGAGGGCACCGCGCCCGAGATAGAGCACGTCCTTGGCCTTCGACAGGCGCTTGGCGATGCGCTCGATCTCGGTTTCGGACGCCAGCGCCTGGGAGACCGCGCTGGGCAGCTCGACGAGCGCCCGCACCAGTTCGTGCGCCTGCGCGTGGTTGAGATGGCCCCGGGCCTCGCCGGCGGCCACGGACAGGGCGGCGAGAATGGCGAGCTGGGCCGTCGTCGCCTTGGTCGAGGCGACCGCCACCTCAGGCCCGCAAAGGGTGGGCAGCACCACGTTCGATTCCCGCGCGATGGTCGATTCGGGGACGTTGACGATCGACGCAAGGGTCTGCCCCTGGCCGGCGCAATAGCGCAGCGCCGCGAGCGTATCGGCCGTTTCGCCCGACTGCGAGATGAAGAGCGCGACCCCGCCCGCATCGAGCGGCGGCTCGCGGTAGCGGAACTCGGACGCCACATCGACATCCGTCGGCAGCCGCGCATATTT
>DASZTU010000089.1:0-7779 GCA_035547975.1 Devosiaceae bacterium
GCTCGATGCCGCCCCCGTACGGCGCCCCCGAGCGCAGCCCCGCCTCGTCGGCGACGCGCCGCAACGTCTCTTCGTTTCCCGGTGACGCGAGCCAGAGGGCATCGCAATAGCTGAGCATCGGACGAGCCTCCCGCTGCTTCAAGTGAAAGTGACAGCGCAGAGGGGCGGTTTCAACGCCGGCAAGCAGACTTCGCGCAAAGGGTTAGCGCGGGGTTAAGGGGCTCCCGGGCGTCGAGAGCTCGAAAAGCTTCCCGCCGGCCGACGGAAAAGGCGCTGGACGGGACCGCGATGGATGCGGTCAAGCTGACCGCAGGGCGCCATGCCGAACGAGCATATTGCCGCGCATTTTCATGGTGCCGGCAGCAGGATTTGAACCCGCGACCCCCTGATTACAAATCAGGTGCTCTACCGACTGAGCTATACCGGCCCGGTGCCGGTGCTAGCATCGCCCATGCGCCCGGGGCAAGACGTGCTGTGCACGAGGTGCGGACCCTCGCGCGCGCCGGCCTCGCTCGGGGGAGCGCCCCGCGCCATAAAGCGCGATTCCGAAGTGCCCGTCCGATCGCCCCACGGGGCCCCTGCCGCCGCGCCGCCCCGGTTTGCACCCGCTGCCCGTGAACCTTGCCCGGCCGCCGGCGTTGTGGCCGCCGGGGAGGGCCGGCGGCGCAAGGCGCTTTTCGGCCCTGGCGCCATTTCCGTTGCCCCGGGCGCGTCGTGTTTCTATTGCTGCTCTGCCGGTCAAACCCGGCGCGTTCTTCAACTGCCCGGAGCACCCCATGGTCGCTGAGATGACGGCACCGCCGCTCGCCCGCGAGTTGCCGCTGGGCGTGCGCCTCGCCGGCATCGTGGTGGGTCTCGCCGTCCTCGGCTACGTGATCCGGCTGTTCGCTTACCTCAAGGCGGGGTGGGAGCCGACATTGTGGGCCTACCCCGACGGCCTTTGCCGGTGGGACTGCCAGTGGTACGTCAACCTCGCCAAGACGGGCTACGATCCCTATCCCGTGCCCGACCTGCTCGATGCCGGCAACTGGGCGTTCTTCCCGCTCTTCCCGCTGATCGTCGGCGCGCTGCACGCCGTGCTGCCCTGGCCGGTGATGAACATCGCGACCGCGGTTTCGATCCTTTTCTCGAGCCTTGCGGCGCTCGTCGCCTGGCCGCTGCTCGAGCGCAACCTCCGCGCCTTCACGCTTTACGCGGCGTTCCTCCTCTGCGGGCCGTTCTCGGTCTATTTCACCAGCTTCTTCACCGAGGTGCTCTTCGTCCTCCTCACCAATTGCGTGCTGCTGGCGCTGCGCCGGGGCGACCACCTGCTGGCGGGCCTATGGTCGGCGCTGCTCTCGGCGACCCGCATCGTGGGCGTCTTCATGGTGCTGGCGATCGCACTCGACTACCTGATCGCGTATCGCCGGGAGGGCGGCACGCTGCGCGGCTTCCTGCCCCATCTCTGGCGCCGCCCGGAGATCGTGCTCGCGCTCCTGCTCGCCCCGGCCGGGTGCTTCGCCTATATGGCGTTCCTCCATTTCTACATGGGCGACGCCCTGGCGTTCCAGCACGTGCAGCGGGCCTGGGGACGCGTGCCGGGGAACCCCTTCGAATACCTCTGGATCGGCCTCACCGACTGGCCCCGCACGGGCCTCTGGCCAACGACCAATCAGTGGCTCGGCCTCGCGGCGGTGTTCGGCTTCGGCATGACCGCCGTCCTCGCCTGGCAGCGCAAATACCCGCTCGCGCTCTATTGCCTCATCTGCCTCGTGCTCCCGCTGTCGGCCGGCATGGCGTCCATGCTGCGCTTCGTCGTGGCGTTGTCCCCCCTCATGCTGCCGACGATGCGGTTTCTCGCGTGGGGCCGACCGCTGTTCTGGCTGGCGCTGCTGGCCTTCATCATTGGCGACTACACCTTCACCGTCGGCTGGCTGGAAGGATGGCTGGCCCTTGTCTAGCGCCCCATCCTCACCTGCGCCCCGCCGCCGCGCCGCCGTCCTCGCGCTCATTCCGGTCGTGGCGCTTGCCGAGCTCGGCGTGCTCTGGCTCGCGCTCCATCCCCACGTGACGGGGGGCTACCGGGCCTACTACATCGACCAGAGCACCACCTGCCTCGACAAGCCGGTCAGCGGCGACTACCGCCTCGGCCGCACCGTTTCCTTCCTGCCCGACGACCAGCCGGCGGCGCGCAAGCTCCGGGTCTGCGGGTGGGATGGGCCGGCCGGCGATGGCACGCACTCGGTCGGAACGAGCTCGATGCTGCGCTTCGCGCCCGGGGAGCAGGCAGGTGACCTCGTGCTCGATATCATGCTCTCGGCCGTCGATTCCCCGGACAAGCGCGCGCAGCGCATCGTGCTGACGGGGAACGGGGTGAGCATCGGGGAGGCGACCATCCCCAACAACACGCAGCGCATGCTGGAATTCGCCGTCCCCGCCGAGGCGCTCGATCCCGACACGGGCCAGCTCGATCTCACCATCGCGTTTCCCACCGCGACGGAAATGGTGCCGCGCGACAGCGACACCCACTACCGCGCCATCAAGCTCCTCTCGGTGCAATTGCGGCGCCCGGACCAGCCCTCCTCGGAGGGGCCGCAGGACGATCCGGCGGCGCTCCGCCACCGCGCCGGTCCGGACGGACCCAAGGCATAGCGGCCGCGATCCGCGCGGCGGGGAACGAGGCGCGAGAGCTCAGGCCGATACAGCCGCGAGCTTTTCTTCGGCTTCGGCCGGGGGCAGGGGGAAGGGGTCGGGGAGGGCACCCCAGGCGGCCATGATCCGCTCGCGGTCGAGCATGACCGGGCTCGGCCGTTCCTCGGCCGGGGTGGCGAAGAAATAGCTCGCGAGGCCGCGCTCGGCATTCTGCGAGGTGGCCCAGATCAGGACCGGCGCGATCAGCATGGGAACGGCGATCGGCGCGAGCCAGATGATCATGCTCTGCGCCATCGTCCAGGCGAGGATCACCGTCAAGAGACCGGCCGCCACGATCCAGCGCGACGCCTTCCAGGCATCCCCGAACGACAACCGTCCGCCGCCGCGATTGGCCGACGACCAACCGCCATCGGCGCCGAGCAGCACCTGCAGCACCGCCCGGCTCTGGAAGCAGAGCATCAGCGGCGCAACGAGGCTCGAGAACAGCACTTCGGTGGAGGTGGAAACGAACGCCTGGAGCGTGCCGCCAAAGGCGCGGTTCTCCCTCGTGATGATGCCCCGGACGACGATCAGCAGTTTGGGGAGCACGAGAAGGCACCAGATGCCGGTGACCAGCAGCACCGCCATCATCGTCTCGTCGGCGGGGAAGATGGGGAAGGGGAAGTGCGGTTCGGGGAAATAGTCGGGGCGGGGCGCGAAAAACGGCGAGACAATGCTGCTCACGAGGAACAGCAGCCAGATGGGAGAGGCGACATAGGCCATGATCCCCTGCGCGAAGACCAGCCGGCTCCACAGCCGGAAATTCGGGGCGAAGAGGAGCTTCGAGTATTGCAGGTTGCCCTGGCACCAGCGGCGGTCGCGCTTGGCGTGCTCGAGGAGGTTCTGCGGATTTTCCTCGTAAGAGCCGGTGAGGTCCGGGTCGAGCCGCACCTTCCAGCCGGCGCGGGCGAGAAGCGCCGCCTCGACATAGTCGTGGCTCATCACGTGGCCGCCGAGCGGCGGCTTGCCGGAAAGCTGCGGCAGTCCGCAGCTTTCGGCGAAAGCCCGGACGCGCACCACCGCGTTGTGGCCCCAGAACGGGCCCTCGGGGCCCTGCAGCATGGCGACGCCCCGCGCGAACACGGGCGAAAAATAGCTCGCCGAAAACTGTATCGCGCGACCGAAGAAGGACTGTGCATTGATGATGGTCGGCAGGGTCTGGAGCAGGCCGACCTCGGGATCGGCCTCGATCCGCCGCACCATCTCGACCATCGTTTCGGGTTCCATGAGGCTGTCGGCATCGAGGATCAGGGCGTAGTCGTAGGCGGCGCCCGCCCGGCGGATGAAATCCTCGATGTTGCCCGCCTTCTTGCCCGCGTTGTGCTCGCGCCGGCGGTAGAAGATGCGCCCGGCGGCGTTGCGGTCCTCGATGAGCCGTGCCCACCAGAGGAGCTCGCTTTCCGCGATCGCGTCGGACGTCGTGTCCGACAGGAGCGCGAAATCGAAGAGATGGCTCGCGCCGAGCCGCTCGAGGCCGAGATCCATGGCGGCGACGCGGGAGAAGGTCGAGACCGGATCTTCGTTGTAGATGGGCACGAGGACGGCGGTCTTGCCGCGGACCGGTTCATCGTCGGGAAGGCGCGCGATGGGCTCGGGCACATAGGAGAGCCCGAGCAGCGAGAGGGCCGCACCCCAGGCGAGCCACGCCGTGCTGACGGCGATGAGCGCGCAGCGGAAGTCGTCGACGAAGCTCATGCCGCCATTGTTGGCGTAGCGGATGAAGAGTTCCGTCGCCGCAAGGCTCACGATGAGGCTGAAGACAAAGGCGCCCAGTCGCCGAAACAGTACCGCGACCGGCACATGCGTCTTGTCTTTCGTCATGCACGCCGCCTCAAAACTTCACCGGCAGCCCCGCAGCCGGCAGCCGCCATCCCGCCGGGGCGGGTCGATCTCGCCGGAGCCCGGCCGGCCGCTTGAGCCGCGCCGGACGGAAAGGCACGCCCGCCCGCATCCCGCGCAAGCGCGTTGCGTCAGGTGCGCCGTACCAGGCGGGTGTAGATGGCAAACAGCCAGTTCGGCTGGGACTCTAGAATTTGCTTGGGCATGGCAAGCGGCGCCTGGGGCAGGCCGGTACGAGTGCTGAGCTCGGCCAAGAGGCGTGCCCGCCCCGGCCGGTTCGGTTCGTCGGTCATTACGCCGCCCTCCACTGATACAACCAGGTTTCCGTCAGCCTCTGATCGAAACCGGCGAGATGCGCGTTGAGCTCGACGAGCTTGCTATCGCCCATCTGCACATCGAGCACCAACCGCCAGTCGTTGTTCGCGTCGACCTTGAACACTGCAGTCTGCAAAATGGTTCCACCGGTCACGGTGGTGACCGCAGTGACCTTGGCATCGTCCTCGAGGGCCGCGAGTGAGCCCCCCCGAAAATCGACAACGAACTTGCGGACGTTTGGATCCGGCTTGTCGACCGCGTTGCCGCCATGCCCCATGCGCAGGCTGGAGACGAAGGCGAGCTTGCCGAGCGGATCGGGTGGCAAATCGCCCCAGCTGAGCCGGTACGAGAACTCGCGCGAGTCGCCCGCCTTGGCGGGATCGGCGGGGCGCCAGAGCGCCACGATATTGTCGTTGTATTCCTTGTCGCTCGGCAGCTCGACGAGCCGGATGGTGCCCTTGCCCCACTCACCGATCGGCTCGATGAGCACCGAAGGCCGCTGCTCGTAATGGGCGCCGGCATCCTGGTACGCGTCGAAATCGCGCTGCCGCTGCAGGAGCCCGAAGGCCTTGGGGTTGGTGTCGTCGAAATAGCTGTTGGAGAGCGCGGGCGGATTGTTGAGGCAGCGCCACAGGCGCTCGTCGTCGCCCCGATGCATGAACAGCCCGTCGCTGTCGTGCACCTCCGGCCGGTAGTCCTCGAAGGCTTCCGAGTCATAGCTCGAAAACAGGAACATCGAGGTGAGCGGGGCGATGCCGAGTTCGGTCACGTCCTTGCGGAAGAAGAGGCGCGCGGTGACGTTCATAATGGTTGCGGCGCCGGGCGTGATCTCGAACCGGTACGCCCCCGTGCAGCTTGGGCTGTCGAGTGCCGCATTCACCACCACCGTGTCGCTACCGGGCGCCGGCTTTTCGAGATAGAACTCGGAAAAGCGTGGAAATTCCTCGGGCTGCGAGGTGCCGGTGTTGATGGCAAGGCCGCGCGCCGAGAGGCCGTAATTGTTGCTCTTGCCGAGCGCGCGGAAATAGCTCGCCCCCTGGAAGGCGACGAGCTCGTCGAAGAAGTTGGGCCGGTTGAGGGGATAGTTCAGGCGAAAACCCGCAATGCCGGGCAGCGGGGTCGTCGCGGCCAGCTGGTCGATCGCGGGGTTGTAGTAGTTGAAGTCGCCGGTCGTGAAATCCATCGGCGTCGCGATGCCGTTGGCGACCTCGAACAGGTGCACCGGCTCCTTGAACAGCCAGCCCATGTGAAAGGCGTGGACGCGGAACAGCACGCCGTCGTCCGACCAGCGCGCGTGATCGGACCGGAACTGGATGTGCTGGTACTCGTCGTAGCCGAGCTTGGCGATGAAGTCTGGGAGCTGGATGGTGGCGGGGACGAAGTCCGTCTTCGCCTTTTCCTTCATCTGCTGGCTGAGGATGTCGAAGGAAAACTGCGCCGTTGCAGGCGCGGCAGCGGGTGCCGGTGCGGGAGCGGCCGCCGGTGCCGCTGGAGCGGCCGGCGCGGCCGCTTGCGCAAAGGCGTGCACGGGCAGGGCGGAGGAGCCGAGCAGCGCGGCCGACAAGGAAATAAATCCGCGTCGGCCGAGGAGAGGACTTCTGGCGGTCACTGTTCTTCACTCAACTCTGTTGCGCGGCAATGTAGACGAAACGCGCCGCAAATAACGGGACGAGACACATTCGGATTGTGCATATCAGGCATGCAAATTTGCGGCAGGCGCCGCGTCGGGGAGGATGGATCGCGGCGCCTCGCGCCGCTTGGCCCAGTTGAGGACAGGCTGCTCGATGAGAAACCAGGAGAGGCTCCCGGCCAGCACCGCGAGGCCAAGACCGATGCCGGAGATGAGGAGCCACTGGTTGGTGTCGGAAATCCCCGCCCAGTCGTAGCGGGGCACCACCCACTTGCGCATCAGTTCGAGGACGAGGAAGTGCCAGATGTAGATGCCGAAGGAGACCATCGCGATGTAGCGGATCGGCGCCACCTCGCTCACGGCCGGCAGGTATTTCGCGTGCGGGAAGGCGAAGAGCGCCAGCGCCACCGCCAGGTGGAAATAGGGGAAGTGATAGGGCAGCCCCAGCCAGCCGAACGATTCGGGCGCCCGGCTCGGCGCGACGCTCCAGATCGCGAGCGCCGCCCCGGCGAACCCCGCGATGACGAGGAGGTCGGCGAGGACATGCCGCCCGCGCCACAGGGTTGAAAGGCCGGCGGTCAGGGCTCCCATCGCAAAGACGAGGAAAAAGCCCGCGACGTTGTACTGCGGCATCCAGAACTTGGCGCCACCGATGAGCCCGTGGCCGAAATCGGCATCGACCGTTTCCTTGGGGACGAAGGTGACGACGAGATATTGCGCGAGGAGCGCCGCCCCGACGACACCGACGAAGACGATGCGGCCCCGCCACCCGGGCAGCACCGGGCGCAGCGCAAATAGGAGGATGACCCCGAGCGGCAGCAAAACGTAGGAGGCGACCTCCATGCCGATCGACCAGAGGGGGCCGTTCACCTCGGCGGGGAACAGCGTCAGCCAGTGGAACTCGTTCACGAACAGGAGCCCCGCGACGTAGCGCTGGACGGTATCGCCCGTGAACGGGCTGCCGAACACCGTCGCCGCAACGATCAGCGTTACCGTCAGGGCGACATAGTAGCCGGGAAGGATGCGGGCCGCGCGCCGCAGCGCGTAGACGCCGAGGCTCGGCATCCTGCCGCCCTCGTCATAGGCGAGCCAGAACGGTCGCGCGAGCAGGAAGCCGGACAGCAGGAAGAACACGGCGACGCCGAACGCGCCCATGTTGAAGAAGAGGTAGAAGTTGTGCCAGCCCCCGCTGAGCGCGTCGAAATTGAGCCTGAGGGTCGCGTGATGCGCGAAGACGAGCAGGCACGCCAGCGCCCGCAGCAGATCGAGGCCTGTGAGGCGATTGTCGCGCAAGGGGGCTGGTTCTCCGGTCTCGCGGGTCCGCA
>DASZTU010000090.1:0-2440 GCA_035547975.1 Devosiaceae bacterium
ATGAACGACCTGATGAGCGCCGGTGTCCACCGGCTCTGGAAGGACGCCATGGTGGCGGAGCTCGCCCCGCCCAAATCCGGCACGCGGCCCTACCGCGTGCTCGACATGGCGGGGGGGACGGGCGACATCGCGGAGCGCATCCTCAAGGCCTCGGTCGGCTATGCCGAGGTCACGGTTGCCGACATCAATTCCGACATGCTGCGCGTCGGCGAGAAGCGGGCGCGCAAGTGGCGCTTCGGCAGCGAGGTCCGGTTCGCCGAGGCCAATGCCGAGGCGCTGCCGTTCGAGGACGCGAGCTTTGATGCCTATACCATCGCCTTCGGCATCCGGAACGTGCCGCGCATCGACCGGGCGCTGAGCGAAGCCTATCGGGTGCTCAAGCGAGGCGGGCGCTTCCTTTGCCTCGAATTTTCAACCGTCGACGTGCCCGGCCTCGACCGGCTTTATCGCCAGTTCTCAGACCACGTCATCCCGCGGCTCGGGGGCCTGGTGGCGCGCGACCGCGACTCCTACCAGTACCTCGTCGAGTCGATCCGCAAATTCCCCTCGCCCGCGGCGTTCTCGGCCATGATCGCGGCGGCGGGGTTCAAGCGCGTCAGCCATACCGCCTATACCGGCAATATCGCTGCCCTGCACAGCGGCTGGAAAATCTGATTCATGGGGATTGCGGCCTATTATCGGCTCGCGCGGGCGGGGTTCGTGCTGGCGCGGGAGGGTGCCTTCTCGATCGTCGACCCCGAGGCGCTGCCACCCGCCCTCAAGGCGGCGGCGGGGGCCGCGCGCCTGCTCGAGCGGCCCTCCGTCAGGCGCAGCGGGCGTGTCGAGCGGCTGACCAACGCGCTCAACCGGCTGGGCCCCACCTATGTGAAATTCGGCCAGACCCTCGCCACGCGCCCCGACATCGTCGGGCCCGAGATCGCCCGCGAGCTATCGGCGCTGCAGGACAAGATGGAGCCGTTCGACCCGGCGCTCGTGCCGGGCATTCTCAAGGCGGCGCTCGGCGAGCACGCCGACGACCTGCTCGAGGTCTCGCCGCCGATCGCCGCGGCGTCGATTGCCCAGGTGCACCAGGCGACGCTCATCGATCCGACCGGCATCCGGCGCAAGGTCGCCGTCAAGATATTGCGGCCGGGCATCGCCGAGCGTTTCGCGCGCGATCTCGAAAGCTACTATGCCGGCGCCCGGCTGGCGGAGCGCCTGTTCCCGGCCCTGCGGCGCCTGAGGCCGGTTGCGACGGTTGCAACGCTCCACCGCTCGGCCCGACTGGAGCTCGACCTCCGTCTCGAGGCCGCCTCCATTTCGGAGATCGCCGAGAACATCAAGGACGACAAGGGTTTTGTCGTCCCCAAGGTCAGCTGGGACCATACGGCGCAGAACGTCCTCACGACCGGCTGGGTCGAAGGCATCCCGATCCGCGATCTCGCGGCGCTCGATGCCGCGGGTCTCGACCGCAAGCTTTTGGCGCGGAACCTCTTGCAGAGCTTCCTCCGGCACGCCATTCGCGACGGCTTCTTTCACGCCGACATGCACCCGGGCAACCTCTTTGCCGCCCCGGGGACCGGCGACATCGTCGCCGTCGACTTCGGGATCATGGGCCGCATCAGCCGGCGCGAGCGGCGCTTCCTCGCCGACATCCTCTACGGTTTCATCGTGCGCGACTACCGCATGATCGCGCAGCGCCATTTCGACATCGGCTATGTGCCCCGCACGCAGTCGGTCGACGATTTCGCCCTGGCGCTGCGGGCGATCGGCGAGCCGCTCCACGGACGCACCGCCGATGACATCTCGATGGCCCGGGTACTCGGCCAGCTCTTCGCCACGACCGAGCTCTTCGACATGCAGACTCGGCCGGAGCTGATCCTGCTGCAAAAGAATATGGTGCTCGTCGAGGGCGTGGCGCGCGCCCTCGACCCCGAGCTCGACATCTGGAGCATTTCGGAGCCCGTGGTGGGCGATTGGGTGCGCCGCGAGGCGGGGCCGCTCGGCCGGCTCGAAGACCTGCGCGACGGCCTCACCGTCGCGGGCGAGATGCTGTCGCGGCTCCCCGGCATCGCCGCACGCGTCGAGAACCTCCTCGCCGACGAGGAGCGGGCAAGGCTCAGGACCGAGCCACGGGTGCCGCGCGGCCTCATCGTCATCGCGCTCGTCGTCGCCATCGCCCTTGGGCTGATCGCGATCTGGCGCCTCCTTCCCGGCTGAAGCTGAGGCGTTTCCGGCAGCAGCCCCTAGCCACCCGATGCCGAGAGGCGGGAAAAAGCCCTTCGGCTTCAATTCGGCTGCGCCTTGCTCTAGTGTTGGACGCGCGGGGGGGCGCCCGCAACAGGAGAGGCTTATGACATTGAAGATGATCGGCCGGCTGGCCGGTGCCGTGGCGCTGACCATGGCGCTCGCCGGCTGCATCGACATGACCATGGACGTAAAGGTCAAGAACGAGAGCGAA
>DASZTU010000091.1:0-6950 GCA_035547975.1 Devosiaceae bacterium
CGATTGGGCGAGGCGCCGTTCAAGGAGGCCCTCTATGGCGGCAATTGAGATGCTGCACAGCCTCAAGCAGCCGGACAAGCTGCGCACGCTCGGCATCATGGCCCTCAACGGCATGTATGGCGAGATGGACGCCCAGGGCGTGCTCAAGCAGGCGCTGACCGAGCTGCTGCCGGGTGACGTCGCGATCGTTTCCTCGTTCGGGGCGGATTCGGCCGTGCTGCTCCACATGGTGAGCGAGATCAACCCGGACCTGCCGGTCTATTTCCTCGAGACGGGCAAGCACTTTCCCGAGACGCTCGCCTATGTGGAGACGCTCAAGGCGACGCTCGGCCTCACCAACGTGATCGCCATCCGCCCGGATGCCGCCGATCTCGCCCGGTTCGATCCCCGCGGCGACCTTTGGGAAACCGATCCCGATTCCTGCTGTTACATCCGCAAGACCGAGCCGCTCGAGCCCATGCTCGAACAGTACGGCGGCTGGGTCACCGGCCGGAAGCGCTACCAGACCAGGGAACGCGGCGTGCTGCCGCATTTCGAGCTGACGAGCGATGACCGCATCAAGGTGAATCCGCTCGCCTACTGGTCCGATGCCGACGTCGTCGCCTATCGGCAGGCGCACAATCTTCCGGAGCACCCGCTCTACGCCCGTGGCTACAAATCGATCGGTTGCGCCCCCTGCACATCGGCTGTAGCAGAGGGCGAAGATGCCCGGGCGGGCCGCTGGCGTGGCCTCGACAAGAAGGAATGCGGCATCCATTTCGACTTCAACGGAGCGATCGCCCGGCCGATGGCCAATGTCGAGCATAATCTGTGGAAGAACGGGGCGTTCATCGCCGACCCGTTCTCCCCCTGGACCGACGCCTATGAGCCGGCGACGGCGCGCTATACGCACGTGCCGCTCGCCGTCTTCAAGGCGAATCGGGAGGCGGTGCTCGCCAATCCGCATCCGCTCGGGCTGTTCGTCGCCTCGACCGACAGCATCGAGGAGGTCGCCGCCGATCTCGGCCGGTTCGCCTCGATCGCCCTGTCTTTCCCGGCTTTCACCGACGGGCGCAATTATTCGACGGCGCGGCTCCTCGTCGAACGGTTCAACTTCCGCGGCGAAATCCGCGCGGTGGGCGACGTGCTGCAGGATCAGATCCCGCTGATGCGGCGCTGCGGCATCAACGCGTTCGTCGTGACGCACCAGCCGACGCGCGAGGCGCTGACCGAGGGACGCCTGCCCGAGGTTGCGCTGTTCTATCAGCCGGTCGGCGTCGCCGAGGTGCCGATCGGCACCCGCCCGTTCCTCCGACGTGCCGCGCCACAGCAGGTGGCTGAAACCGCTCCGCGGGAAACAGAGACCGCATAGCGCTGGGTCCAGCGGACCTCGCCCTTCGACAAGCTCAGGGCGCGGCCGTTCCTTGAGGTCCCCTGGTGAGCCGGTCGAGCCAGGGGCGGGGTCGTTCGAACCCCAAGCAGTCGAGAAAAGACGTGTCCGAAGCAGAAATCACACCCGATGTGGTGGTCGTTGGCGCGGGGCCCGTGGGGCTCTTCGCCGTGTTCGAGCTGGGGCTGCTCGACCTCAAATGCCACCTCATCGACATTCTCGACCGCCCCGGCGGGCAGTGCGCCGAGCTTTATCCCGAAAAGCCGATCTACGACATTCCGGGATTTCCGGTGGTGACGGGGCAGGGGCTCGTCGACAATTTGATGCAGCAGATCGCGCCCTTCGCGCCCGAGTTCCACTTCAACCGCATGGTCACGAACCTGGAGCGGCTGCCGGAAGGCGGCTTCCGCGTGACCACCGACGCGGGCGAGGTGCTGCGCTCCAAGGTCGTGGTGGTCGCGGCGGGCGGCGGATCGTTCCAGCCCAAGCGTCCGCCGGTCGAGGGCATCGAGGCCTTCGAGGGGGTTTCGGTCTTCTACGCCGTGCGGCGGATGGAGGATTTCCGCGACCAGGATGTGGTGATCGTCGGGGGCGGCGACTCGGCGCTCGACTGGACGCTCAATCTTCAGCCCATCGCGCGCTCGCTGACGCTGGTGCACCGCCGCGACGAGTTCAAGGCGGCACCCGCCTCGGTGAACCGGATGAAGGAGCTGGTGGTCGAGGGCAAGATTTCGTTCCAGACCGGCCAGATCGCGCGGATCGAGGGGGAGGGCGGGCAGCTCAACCACGTCCACATCAGCACCAAGGCGGGGGACCTCAGCATCCCGGCGACCCGGCTGCTGCCATTCTTCGGGCTCACCATGAAGCTCGGTCCGGTGGCCGACTGGGGCCTCGAGCTCAACGACAACCTGATCGCCGTCGATACAGAGAAATTCCAGTCCTCCGTCCCCGGCATCTTCGCCATCGGCGACATCAATGCCTATCCGGGGAAGCTCAAGCTCATCCTCTCGGGCTTCCATGAGGCGGCGCTCATGGCGCAGGCGGCCAAGAAGATCGCCTCGCCCGACGAGCGCGTCATCTTTCAGTACACCACCTCCTCGACCAAGCTGCAGCGCAAGCTCGGCGTCGTCAGCTGATGAAGATCCGGGTTATCGATTCCGAGGGCGTCGAACACGAGCTCGAAGGGCTCGAGGGCTGGCGCGCCATGGAGGTGATCCGCGACTGGGGGCTCGGCATCCGGGCGGAGTGCGGGGGCGCGTGCTCCTGCGCCACCTGCCACGTCTATGTCGGCGAGGAGTGGTTCGAAAGGCTGCCGCCGCCTTCGGACGACGAAGAGGACCTCCTCTATTCGACCCTCGACAAGCGGCCGAACTCGCGGCTGTCGTGCCAGATTCTCCTCGGCGAGGCACTCGACGGGCTGACGCTGACGATCGCGCCCTCGGCCGGCAAGGACGCCGAAGCGGCCTAGGAACGCACTTTCCCCGTTCTGATCGACAGGGCTCCGAGCACCTGGGCGGCCGCGCTTCCGCACCTCTAAAAGGGTATCCGCTCTGGCTGCAAGCGCGCGGGGGCGGCGGCGGCCTGCGGCGTGTGCGCGCGCCCCGGTCAATTCTCGTCCCGTCCCCTTCCGGCGCAGCCCCCTGTTCTGATACCCTCATCTGAGTATGCGTTGGTGTGTCGTCCGGTCGGCCCGACGCGAATAGCGTTTGCGGGCCGCTCAGAAGAGGGGGACTCGCAATGGACGTCTATACGCTCGTCAAGCTTCTCCACGTATTGAGCGTCATCCTGTGGGTGGGTGGCGGCTTCGTGTTCGTCGTTTTGGGGGTATTTGCCAGTACGCGCTCAGATCCGGCCGAAATCATCGCGGTGTGCAAGAACGTCGCGCTCTTGTCGACGCGGTTCTTCATCCCGATGGCGCTGCTGACGGTGATCTTCGGCCTCATCACCGCCTTTGTCGGCGGGCTCTACGGAACCCTCTGGGTCTGGATCGGCCTTGCCGGATTCGTTGCCACCTTCCTCACCGGCGCCCTGATCCTCGGGCCCAATTCCGAAAAGCTCGTCGCCGCCGACAAGGCGGGGGAGAGCGCAAAAGCCCTTGCCCTCGCCCAGTTCGTGCTCAAGACGGCCAAGTTCGACTATGTCGTGCTGCTGCTCGTCATTTCCGACATGGTGCTGAAGCCGGGCTTCGGCGATGTGACCCTCTTGGCGATAGGGGCCGTGGTCCTTATCGCCGGAGCCATCCTCTTCCTCGGTGACCTGGTGCGCCGCCCGGCGGCCGCGACTTCCTGAGGCACGGGGCCCTTCGCGGCCGGCTTACGAAGGCGGCCACTCCGCAACACAACGGCCGAAGCCCGGGACGGGGCTTCGGCCGCTTCGGCGGGAAGGGCGGCGCGGTGAACGGACCCGCCGCGCCGCAATCCTTCCTGCTTAGAGCGGTTCCCCTCCGGGCCAGCCGGAAGGGGAGCCGCTCTAATCCTGAGGCGTGTTCGCGCGCGAAAGCGTGAGGCGCTTCCGCGCGCGAAAACCGTCAGCGATACTGGGTCGTGCCGTTCCGGTCCTTGTTGTTGAGCGGCCGGAAATCATTGAGCTGGTCGCCGGTAACCGGCTGCGACTGCTGCACCACCGTGCAACGATTGCCCTTCGAGAGCTCGCGGTCGACGGTGGCCTTGTCATAGCCGAACCCGGCCCCCGGCTTCATGGGATCGTGGCTGAGGTCGATAAGGCCGGCGTCGGGGTTGAGGCAGGCTGCCGTTGCGGTTGTCGCCGTGGATACCGCGCCCAAACCCAGCGAAATGGAGAGTGCTCCAATGAGCAAGGGAAGCTTGCGCATTTCTGACGTCCTTTCGAAAAACGATCTTGGTACCTTGCGCCTGACCCACCGGGAAAGGGGGGCCTTGAGGTCGCGTGGCGCCGGTCAGGAAAAAACCCATGCGCTTTGGGTAAGGTTCCGAATTTCTCGCGCCCTCACCAAGCTGTGAGTGTTTGTTACGGCATTGTAATGATTGAAATTTCACAGCCGGAACAGAAACGGCCGAGGTCGGGGGACCACGGCCGCGGGGTTCAGATGCGATCGGGCCCGAGGCCCGTCAGCAGAGGTCAGTTGTAGCTGGTATGCGTCTTCTGCTTCACCACGGTGGAGGTGCTGGTGTTGGTCAGCGGCTGGGACTGCTGCGTCACCGAGCAACGGTTCCCCTTCGACATCTCGCTGTCATAGCCGTCCTTGTCGTAGCCCCAGCCGGCGCCGGGCTTCATGGCGTCATGGGTGAGGTCGACCGAGCCGGCGTCGGGGTTGAGGCAGAGGGTGTCGGCGAACGAAGCGGTGGCGCCACCCAGCGTGGCGAGGCTCATGGTCCCAACCAGGGCCACTGTCAACAGTGCAAATTTGCGCATTTCTAGTCCGTTTGATGAAGAGTCAAGGAAACTGGTCTGACGCGACCACAGTTCTCCCTG
Organism: Devosiaceae bacterium; assembly: GCA_035547975.1. Lineage (GTDB taxonomy): Bacteria > Pseudomonadota > Alphaproteobacteria > Rhizobiales > Devosiaceae > DASZTU01. The sequence goes on from DASZTU010000091.1 coordinate 4,820, forward strand.
GTGCGGCAAAATGTACCACACGCAACTGCCATCAGTATTCCAGCCTGCCGTCGGTGACATCTTTTAAGCCGACGCAGTATGTAAAAAGCTAATCCTGCCTATACATGCCAGCAAGTTACATCCAGGCGACGTTTCGTAACTTTCCGTAATGTCGCGGCAAGGTTTGCTTCCGGGCCGACGCGCCTGCATCGACCATGGCGTTAGGTGTGCCCTTCCGCTGATTCCCGCAAGAAGGCACAGAATGCGTTCCTGGTGCCGGTGGGGTGAGGCAGTTTCGGAAAGGTGAGTGAGTGGCTTCGGTAGCCTCGCGCCGGGGCCTCAGCTGCCGGAGCGGACCACCTTCGTCAGCTCGGGCAGGAAGTCGCGGACCTGCGGGGGGCGGTCGACGGTATAGGGCAGCGGCCGCACCACCCGCGCCGCGGCGATCCCGACCCGCACCGTCATCAGGCCGTTCACCACGCCCTCGCCGAGCCGTTGCGACAGGCGCGCGGCCACCCCCTGGCCCACCAGCTGCTCGATCAAGCCGTCGGTGAGGACGAGTCCGCCGGTCACCGCAAGATGGCTCAGGATTGCCCCGATCAGGCGCCAGAAGCCGAAGAAGCCGGGGCGGGCGCCATAGAGGGCGGCGATGGCGCCGGCGAGCCGCAGGCTTTCGAACACGACGATCGCGATGTCGACGAGGGCGCGGGGCGAGATCGCCGTGACCAGCGCCACACGCCGGGCCGACGCGGCGGTCAGGGCGCGCGCCCGCAGATCGAGCGGGCTCAGGAGCGTGCGCTCGGCATATCGCACGATATCGCCGCCGTCGAAGAGCTCGCCGACATGGGAATCGAAGGTCGTGCGCGGCCGCGCCATGTCAGGCCGCTCGGCGTAGAGGCGGGAAAGCTCGTGCGCGACGGCCTGCCCGTCGGCCCGCCGGTCGCTCGCGAGCGCTTCGGCAGCCTGGCGCCGCACGTGGTCCAGCTGGCGCAGCCGCCGCAGTGCCCAGAGCTCGCGGGCGCCGAGGGCGAGAATGGCGATCACGAAACCCGCGGCGATGACGACCCCCGCCCAGCCGAGCCAGCTGTAGCGGGCGAAAAGCCCCTCGATGACCTGGTCGGCAAAGAGCCCGACCGCCAGCGAAACGAACAGCCCGCCCGTTGCCCAGGCGAAGCGGGCCGGCCAACTCGGCTTGCGCGGCGGCGGGAGCGCCTCGGACGCCGCCTCGTCAGTGCCGCCGAAATCGGGCTCCGCAATGTTCACCGCCTCGGGCGTGAATGCCGCCGGGCTCCGGGGTTCCTCCCGACGCGAAGGGGGCGACGCGGGCGGCACGGGTCGTGCGAACGGGTCGGTCATCTCAGCCAGTCCCCGATGAGGAAGTCCAGCGCGCGGTCGAGCCGGATATGCGGCAGGACCGCATTGCCCTCCGCGTCGTGCTCGAGCTGGCCGGGCGGCTGGAAGCGGAGGAAGTTGAGGCGGATGGGCCGCCCCGGTTCGAGCGCGGATTCAGGATTTTCCGGCATGTCGCCGGGAAAAAGGGCGATTTCGGTTGCGCCGTCATAGGTGGTGTCGCCGAGGCGTTCGCCCCGCTGTGGCGTGCCAATGATGACGGGCAGCGGACGTCCCTCCTCCTCGATCACGCCCTCGCGGGTGGCGCGAACGGCGGCGAGCGCGAGCGAGCGTGTTTCCGCGCCGGTGAAGCGGGCCCGCCGGGCCGCTTCGCCGACGAGGCGATTGAGGATCGCCTCCAGCCGGTCGTGCGAGCTCGAATGGAGGTGGTCCGCCTTGGTCGCCGCGAAGAGTATGCGGTCGATGCGGCGCGAAACGAGCCGCTGCATGGCGTTGACCTCGCCATGACGAAAGGCGGCGAGGATTTGGGTGAGCGCCGTTTCGAGGTCGCGCACCGCATCGGGCCCGGCATTGAGGGCGCGCAGCGCATCGACGAGGACGATCTGGCGGTCGAGCCGGGCGAAGTGGTCGCGAAAGAACGGGCGGACGACGACGTCCTTATAAGCCTCGTAGCGCCGCTCCAGCATGGCGTAGAGGCTGTTGCTGCGCACCTGTCCGAGGGGCGGGGGGAGCGGGGCGAAGGTCAAGGCCGGCGACCCCTCGAGGTCGCCCGGCAACAGAAACCGTCCCGGCGGCAGGGTCG